>JALVAD010000428.1 GCA_027011385.1 Saprospiraceae bacterium
CTCTAGTTCAGCAAAATTTAGATATAAACTCAATAGAATTAATTTATATTTGGATTGGCATCTTCATAGTGGACAAGTTTTTACACTGCCAAGATATATATACAAGGATAATAATGGTGATGAAGTTTTGGATTATTCAACGCGTAACAATATGAGAATGGATTTGTACAATTCTGTTTCTCTTGGAATTGATTATAATAAGAAAATAGGAAAAATTAGTTATAAGATATCTTTGGGAGTTTCCAATATTTTTAATAACTTTAACCCGGTTTATGCATATTTATTTAAAAAGAATAGTGTTTTTAGTGTTTCTCAAGTAAGTGGAATCCCCATTTTCCCTTACTTTAATTTGAGTTTAGCTTTATAAAAAAATTAAACAGATGAAAATTATTAAGTATAGTTCAATCGCGATTTTATTATTTATAGTATTTTTCACAGGTTGTATTCCATTTTTGAAAATGGAGTCGGGAAGAACATTATCCCAAGGCAAATCTTCTATTGGATTAAGTGCGACAAGCTATACTTTATCCGATGGTGGCAGTGGTGTAACAATAGCTGATCTTCAAGTTAGGGCAAAACATGGAATTACTGATAGATTAGAGTTAGGTGTAGGTTTCAGTAATATAGGTTTCCTTATGTTTGATGGAAAATATCAAGTGATTGGTGATAAAAATTCTAATTTTGCGTTGTCACTAGGTTTAGGAGCTGACGCTTTGATTTTTGCATTTAAAAGTAGTAGATTAACCGGAGTAAATAGTAATCTTAAAGTCTCATTTCCAATATACATGTCTATGCATCCAAGCGAGAAATTTTATTTTTTTTTAAATCCGCAGATATCTAGACAAATTGTATTTATTGAAGACGGTGGCGGTTTTAGTTTTATTGGAGCAAGTATGGGAATTGGGTTTTACAATAAAATTGGGGAGATTAATATCGGTGGTGATTACTTTAGACCATTGGCGAGTCTGGGAGGAAGTATTTATCAATTTGGTGTAGCT
The DNA here is from genome assembly GCA_027011385.1 of Saprospiraceae bacterium. Lineage (GTDB taxonomy): Bacteria > Bacteroidota > Bacteroidia > Chitinophagales > Saprospiraceae > JADJGA01. The sequence goes on from JALVAD010000428.1 coordinate 999, forward strand.
TATAAGTATTCATTTTAGGGAAAGGGTGTGATGGTTGCGAGGGTGCGAGGGGGCGAGGGTCGCGACTGGTGCGACTGGTGAGAGGATTGCGATGATGCGAGGATTGTGAGGGTGCGATGGTGGGAGGGGTGCGAATGGTACGATGTGCGACTGGTGCGGGGATTGCTTGGGTTGTGAGGGGTATGATGAGCTGAAAGTGAAAGTGCTAAGGGTGTGATTGATGAGACAGTTGCGTATATTGATTTAAGTAAATTTCTTTGAGATACTATTTATTACAAGACAATGTTGATTATAAAATAAACGATGAAAAATGGAAAATAAACAATTGACTTTACAACTAAAAAATCTTTTTAAAACATATTCAAATGGCGTCAAGGCAATGGATGATATTAACTTGGATATCCATAGTGGAATGTTTGGGCTTTTAGGACCAAATGGTGCAGGAAAATCATCTTTGATGCGTACTATTGCAACGCTTCAAGAACCGGATACCGGTAGTATAGTTTTCAATGGAATCGATGTATTGAAAAATCCTGTGGAGTTGCGCAAAAAATTGGGCTATCTTCCTCAAGAATTCGGTGTCTATCCGAGAATCAATGCTTATGATTTATTGGATCATCTGAGCATTTTGAAGGGAATTACAAAGAAAAAAGAGAGAAAAGAGTTGGTTGAAGCATTACTGAATAGAGTCAACCTTTATAAATTCAGGAAGAAAAATGTAAATAAGTTTTCAGGTGGAATGAAGCAAAGGGTTGGTATAGCGCAAGCGCTTATCGGTGATCCTGAATTGATAATAGTGGATGAACCAACTGCCGGTCTGGATCCGGGAGAAAGAAATAGGTTTTATAATCTTTTAGCAGATATTTCTGAAGATAAGATAGTGATTTTGTCAACGCATATTGTAGCTGATGTAGTCGAATTGTGCCAAGATTTTGTGATAATGAATGAGGGGAAAGTGGTTTATAAAGGTAGACCTTCTGAGGCTATCGCTGATTTGAATAATAAAATATGGAGCAAAAAAATAGGGAAAGATGAAGTTGCTCAATATGAAGCAGAGTATAATGTATTATCAAAAAAGATGATTGGGGGACAACCGGTAATTAGTATATTGAGTGAGGAGAACCCACAAAATGGCTTTTATGCTCAAGAACCAAGTTTGGAAGAAGTATTTTTTAATTATATAAAAAAGTAAGTTATGCAATTCTTTTTATTTGAGATTAAATATGTACTTCGTAGACCAATAGTCTATATTTTCACTGCGATACTTGCTCTTTTAGTAGCCTTGGCAGTAGCTTTTGAAGAAGTATCAATAGGAGGAGGAATGGACAATTTGGATTTGAATGCACCTTATGTGGTTCAAACTAATTATATGGTTATGGTTATGGTGGGCTTTCTATTTATCATTCCTATGTTTGTAAATGGTGCTCTTAGGGAGTTTAATAATAATTTTCACGAAATCACATTTTCGAAACCGGTTAGTAAGGCTAGTTTTTATTTTGGTAAGTTCTTTGCTGGGCTTGTTTTAGGTGCGATACCTTTTTTAGGAATATTACTTGGATTTATTATTGGAGTGAATTTGCCAAGTGCAAATGTTGAGAAAGTCGGTGCGTTTGATATAATGCCGCATATCAATTCATTTTTGATATTTATAATGCCATCTGTATTTATCGTTGGTACATTGGTTTTTATATTGTCTTTAATGACAAAAAAAGCGATGTATGGATATATAGGAGCATTAGCTTTTGTGGTACTAACAGCGGTATTGGGCAATTATATTAGTGATTTGGATAATCAATTAATTGGAGCATATTTAGACCCATTAGGGATTAATGCATTTGATTTTATAACAAAATATTGGTCTCCGGCAGAAAAGAACATCAATTCAGTTAGTTTGGCTAATCCTTTGATGCTTGTCAATCGTCTCGTATGGATTGGATTATTTGCTGCGATATTGATAGGATATTATTATAAATTTAATTTATTTACAAATAAAGATAAATCTAAAAGTAAGAAAAATGTTGAAGAAGATGAAGTATCTGATAAATCTATTGCAATACCGGTTTTTAGTCCTGGTTTTGGAAAAAAAACTTGGTTGACACAGTACTTTAATTCTGTAAAAATAAATACTAAATATATCGTTTTTTCAGGGTTTTTTATAATAATTATAGCCTTTTTTATCGTTCAATTATTGACAGGAGCGATCAATGTGCAATGGTATGGAATCTCGACATTACCGGTAACCGGACATGTCGTTAGAGATATTATTGGTCCCACTTATGTTTTTCTACTTATAATACTGGTTTTCTTTACAGGAGAGTTGTATTGGAGAGAGAAGGAAAATAATATTTCAGGAATAATCGATGCTACTCCAGCTTCAAATCTAGTGCACTTCCTGGGTAAGTTTTCAGCCTTAATGATTGCGATGTCAATATTGATCTTTATCGGGATAATCATTGGAATTTCGAATCAATTATATAATGGTTTTTATGATATAAAGCTAAATGTATATTTTATTTCTGCTCTTGTTCAGCCTTTGCTTTCTATGGTGTTATGGGTGATGATTTCATTTTTAGTTCAGTCTTTGGTTAGTAATAAGTTTCTTGGATATTTTATAGTAATAATACTTTTTGTCATAAATCCTTTTTTGAAATTGATTTTTCATTATAGCTCCAATTTGATTTCCTTGAATTCTACCGGAGCATTGAACTATTCGGATATGAATGGTTATGGTTTTTACGATTCGTATGTATGGTTTAGAACATATTGGTTGGTTTTTGCTGCGATTATAGGTTTATTGACACTGATGTTTTGGAATAGAGGTGAGACAACATCTTTTTTTGATAAGTTCAAGGTTTTTAAGAAGAGAATGACCGGAAAGAATCTCGGAATATTAATAGCACTTCTTGTATTATTTGCCGGTATTGGAGGATATATTTATTACAATACAAAAATACTCAACAAAATAGTAACTTCAAAAGAGTATGAGAGTAATTTGGCTAATTATGAAAAACTGTTCAAAAAGTATGAAAATATAGATCAACCTATTCTTAAAGATGCCAATTATTTTATAGATATTTATCCTGATGAGAGGAAATTTGTTGCAAAATCCGAATTGTCATTGGTAAATGAGAATGGGACTAATATTGATTCTTTGCATTTTACCATTGGGAGTGAAAAATGGAAGATTGATATAGATATACCAAATTCTGAATTGGTTTATGAAAGTCCTCATTATAGGATTTACAGGCTAAATACTTCGTTAAAACCCGGTGAAAGGATTAACTATACTGTTCATTCCGTATACGAGACCAAAGGATTTAATAATTCAGGAAGATCAAGCGTTCATAGGAATGGAACATTTATCAGCTCCTTTAATTTCTTGCCTGTATTTGGATATGATAAAAACAGTGAATTAAGTTCTAAAAGCAAAAGGAAAAAATACGGCTTGCCTGAGAAGAAGAATAGGGTAGCACCATTGAAAGAAAATTGTGGTAAAGATTGTATGTCAAACTATATTGGCAAATATTCAAATTGGGTAAATATTGAAACTACGATTTCGACCATAGAATCACAGACAGCTGTTGCCCCCGGTTCTTTAATTAAGAAATGGAACAAGGATGGTCGCAATTACTATAAGTATAAAATAGATGTTCCTTCGCTTAATTTTGTGTCTTTTGTATCTGCCGATTATCAAGTTAAAAGAGATAAAGTCGGTGATGTAGATTTGGAAATCTATTATCATCATGAGCACACTTATAATATAGATAAGATGATGAAGGCTCTTAAGGAAACGATAGCCTACAACAACAAAAGTTACGGTAAATACTATCACAAACAAGCTAGAATTATTGAATTTCCTTATGGCTCATATGCTCAGGCATTTCCCGGTACTATGCCTTATTCCGAAAATATAGGTTTTATACTGGATATTGACAAAGATCACGGGGATTTGGATATGGCTTTCAAAGTTGGTTCACATGAGACTTCTCATCAATGGTGGGCTCATCAAGTTATAGGTGGTGATGTACAAGGAGCAACAATGTTGTCTGAGAGCTTTGCAGAGTATTCTTCATTGATGATACTTAAAAATGAATATGGTGAAAAAGTTATACCAAAATATACCAAATATGATTTTGATAAATATATGAGAGGTAGAGCACATGAGTCCAAGAAAGAAGAGCCTCTGTACAAGGTGGAAGGGCAAGGATATGTGAGGTATAACAAAGGGGGAGTTACATTATTCGCAATTCAAGAGTTGATTGGTGAGGATAATATGAATCTTGCATTTAAGGATTTTATTAATGAATATGCGTACAAAGATCCACCTTATCCAACGACTTTGGACTTTATAAAGCTATTGGAACCAAGAGTGCCTGATAGTATGAAGTATATAATTGAAGATTATCTAAGGCAAATCACATTTTATGATTCAAGGGTGAAAAACATAAGTTTGGATAGTACCGCTAGTAATTTTAAGGTAAATGCTGATTTGTATATCAAGAAAACTTGGGCAGACTCTATCGGTAATGAAACAGAGCAAAAGCTAAACGATTTGATTTTTGTAGGTCTATATGCTAGGCATAATGATAAAGATAGCCTTATTGATTACAGAAGCTTTAGAATTGACAAAGAGAATACAAATTTGCACTACAGTGTAAAAACAAAACCTTATAAATTAGTAATCGATCCTTATCATTTGCTGATGGATAAACTACTAAAAGATAATGAGAAAAAGTTTTAACAGGAGGTAAAGAGTGCATCTGCCCCCTCATCCATCCCTCAAAAGCTTTACACTCCCCCTTATAATTTTTCTTCACTTTTGTTACGAAAAATGATAGGGGGATGACTGAAAGGTTTTGATATATTGACAATAAATAAACAGATTAGAATGTTATATTTTTATGGGAAATAGATTGCTAAAAGACTTGCCGATTCTTATAGAAAAAGGGATTATCACCGATAATGTGGCGGATGATATCCGGAAGTACTATTCCAAAGATAGTACTGACTCAAAAGATAAGCTCCAACTAATTTTAGCTGTTCTTGGTGCACTATTGGTAGGATTGGGAATTCTATTGATTCTTGCTCATAATTGGGACTCTCTGTCAAAAAGTGTAAAATCCGTTTTGGCTTTTATCCCCTTAATCGCTTCACATTTACTGATTTTGTATGTCTTATTGAAGAAGTCCAATGAAAAAATGTGGAGCGAAGCTGTTGCAGTATTTAATTATACGGCTATAGCAATTAGTATATCACTCATAAGTCAAATATATCATATAGACGGTAGTTTTGACAACTTTATGCTGTTATGGATGCTTTTGGCTTTACCGATTGTGTATTTATTAAATTCTTCAATGCTTTCATTACTTTATATAGGAGGGATTACGGTTTTTGTTGCAAATACTTCAAGGATAAATATATACTCTTTACACAAATCATTGTTATTTATTCCACTATTGACTTTAATATTGCCTTACTACTATAATTTACTAAAAAAATCCAAGTTTTCTAATTTCACATATTTCCACAATTGGTTCATTCCTTTGGCAGTAGCTTTTTCTTTCCCTTTTATGGTTGATGGTCACTTTGAATTGATAATTTTACTATTGTTTAGTTTGTTTGCTATTATCTATTTTATTGGTAAAATGCAGCTATTGCAATATGGAAGTTTATTGAAAAATGCTTATACTATCATTGGGGTTATTGGCACAATGGTACTTTTGTATATTGTTAGTTTTGAGGATTATTGGTCGAGATTATATAGGGAAAATGATCTAATGTCTTTTGGCTTTAGTACTTATTTTGTGGGATTGATTTTAGTTATTGCATCGTTATTGTTGATTAAGAGAATTATTAGTCGAAAGGGAGTCTTTGATCCGATGGATTGGGCTTTTTTAGCGTTTGCTATATTTTATATAATTGTCACATATATCGATATTAGTATTTCGATACCTGTTGTATTTTTTAATA
>JALVAD010000429.1 GCA_027011385.1 Saprospiraceae bacterium
TAGAGCATAATTAGATAGAGAAAACCAATGACATTAGTCAAAACGCTCTTATCAAAATGCATAATAAGATTAAAAAAAATAATCAAACTAAAGAAAATAAAGCTTTTGTCCGTTCCTGTAATTCTTATTGAAATGAAACGGGCTTTATAAATAAAAAACAGAGATAGTATCAAAAATACTATCTCTGTTAATTGCAATTTATAAGCTAACTTTGGAAGAAACAATAGATGTGAAAATATCGAAGATACTATCAACAATATCACAAATACTTGCTTTAAATCTATTTTATCACGAACCAAAATATTATTTTTTCAACAAAACTAAAGTTTTTTCTATTATTCTTCCTGCTGTTTTACCGTCCCAAAGATAAGGAATATCTCCTTTTTTCCAATTTCCTGCAAAAAGCTTTTCCATAAATGGTTTGATATTATCCGGATTCGTCCCCACAAGTTCATTAGTTCCAAGAGTAATGGTTTCAGGTCTTTCGGTATTATCCCTTAGGGTCATACAAGGTACTCCCATCACAGTTGTTTCCTCAGTAATACCTCCCGAATCAGTAATCACAGCAAAAGCATCTCTGACAAGATAATTAAATTCAAGATAACCCATAGGATCTGCATAATGAAGATTGGAAGCATCAATATCAAGATTCTTCAACATTTTTGCAGTACGGGGATGAACCGGAAAGATTATGGGCATATCGTGACTATTAACAATAATCTCATCCATCAGGGATTTCAACTGCTGCTCTTCATCTACATTTGCAGGACGATGAAGTGTCATTACTATATAAGATTTTTTTTCAAGCCCTAAATCATTCCAAATAGCCGGTTTTTTTAATCGTGCTTGATTTTTAAGCAAGGTATCTATCATCGTATTGCCAACATAAAAAATCTTTTCATCTCCGTGCCCTTCCTTTTTCAAATTGTTGTTTGCAACTTCTGATGTGGTAAAGAAATAGTCTGTAATAGAATCCGTAACCATCCTGTTGATTTCTTCAGGCATAGTCAAATCCCAAGATCGTATTCCTCCTTCAATATGTGCTATTTTAATTCCCAATTTTTTTGCAGCAATAGAGCAAGCCATTGTAGAGGTCACATCACCGACTACCATACACATATCAGAGGGTTTGTCCAGCAATACAGCTTCATAAGCCATCATAATGCGACCTGCTTGTGTTGCCTGTGTACCAGAACCAATTTCCAAATTGATATCAGGGTCGGGAATATTTAGTTCTTCAAAGAAACTACCGCTCATATTTCTGTCATAGTGTTGCCCTGTGTGAATCAGGCGATATTCGATATCTTGTCCTTGGCTTTTCGCTTTTTTAATCGCTTCAATGATTGGAGCGATTTTCATAAAATTGGGTCTTGCGCCCGCTATAATGTCTATTAGCATATTAGTTTGTTTTGTTTTTTAAAAGTATAATTTATCCGTTTTAAACCTTATATGTTTTTGAAACCTATAAGGTTTGCTAACCAAATTCAAGTTCGTCATTATAATATGGTGGACTTTCTGAATGAGCTTTAGAAAAATCTTTTCTGCCATTGAAAACGTCAATAATGAATTCCCTATTTAGTTTTGATGATTTTGTACTTAAAATTGTTTTATAAGATGACCAATACCAATCTTCAATATCGGTACATATTTCGTGATGAACGGCATTATAATGAATATATTTAATCAATCGTATCAAATATTTTATATTATCAACTTCGGTACGTTTTAAATAATCAATAAATAAAGCTCCTTTTCGATTATAACGTTTATTATACGCTTTTGCATAGGCATTACAGCAATTACTAAATTGTTGAGATATAAATTTTGACCAATTATCTTTATCAATTTCCTTATTGTTATATAATTCTTTGAATCTGATTTCAAGCTTTTCCTCATTCTTTATTTTACATAATATATGAAAATGATTTGGCAATAGATTATAGGCATAAATTTCAGCAATTGGATAGATATATTTTCCTATTAAATTGAGAAAATATATATAATTGGCCTTTTCTCTAAACAAAAATTCTTGACCAACAGAATGATTGAATATGTGATATGTTTTTTCAGGTTTGAAAGGTGTGTTGTATTTCATTTTGCATTATTTTAAACCTTATAGGTTTTTAAAACCTATAAGGTTTGCCAACAACAAATATTTACATTTTTCCAAAAATATCGCCTCTTTTTTAGAATGTTTTCTGAAAATACTCGCCACTTTTTTAGAAAATATTATTTCCTTGTCCTTTTGCTAAAGGCTGTTTTATCCAGTTTGGGTGGATTGGCAGGGTCATATCCGTAGGCTCGCAATGACAAGATATAAGCAGCTTCCATTCTTTCCCCAGGAGTTTTTGATCTCCAATAAGCAACATTATTGTCCGCTTGTTTGAATGACTGTTTTTTGAAGTATGATTTATCCAATTTTTCTTTCATTATTATTCTTGTTTTGCTTAAACCTTATAGGTTTTTGAAACCTATAAGGTTTGCTAACCGTAAACACATTGTTTTATTATTTCCAACATATCCATAGCTTTCTTTTTTCTGTCAAAATCATTTGCAAGATTATCACAGCCCTGCTGACATTCAGCATAAAATTCCTTATCCTTAAAAAGTTTATCCAATTTTTCAATAAAATCTTCTTTGTTTTCCGGTTCAAAGCACAATCCGGCATTGTATTTTTCCACTATTTCCTTAGATTCGCCTTCAACTCCTAATAGAATAGGTTTTTTCATTGCGGCATTTTCAAAAATTTTAGAGGGTATAACGGTTTTAAAAGTATCGGATTTTTTCAGAGGGACTAGTGCAATATCCGTGATGCTTATATAGTCTTGTATTTCATTTTTGGATACAAAATCTATAAAAGTGGTATTATTTAAATTCAATTTTTTATTTAATTGCAATAGTTTTTGTTTTTCTGCTCCATCGCCCAAGAATAAAAAATGAATATTGGAATCGAGATTTAAGATAGAATTTAAGATAAAATCAAGTTTGTGCGCCATACCGTGAGTACCTATATACCCAACAACAAATTTGCCTTTGAGATTTAATTTTTTCAACAGGTAATCTTCTTTTGCTTTAGCCTTGAAATTATCGAGATAAACTCCGTTTTTTACTATTTCTATTTTATCCGGATTAATCCCACGTTCGGTGATATTTCTTTTAAATGAATCTGTTACAACTACTACTTTAGTTGCTTTTCGATAGAGAAATAGTTCGACTTTTTCCAAAAAATCCAAGATTTTACTACTCTTCATTGCATTTACAGCTCGTATGGACTCAGGCCAAATGTCCCTGACCTCCATTATCCAGGGTTTTCTCTTGAACAAAGCTATAAAATACCCGCTTACTGCACTGAAAAATTGGGGTGAAGTAGATACAATTACATCTACCTTTCTAACAAAAAACGAAGCAAAAAAAGCCATTTTAGCAAAACTGATATAATCCAAAACCCGCTTGAAAAATCCTGCATTTGATGTGATATAGCTCCAAACTCTTATTACCTCAATACCATCAATAGTCTCTTTTTGATAGAGCTTGTTTTTATATCCTTCAAAAACTTTTCCTTTTGGAAAATTAGGAGCACAAGTGATTACGGTGACCTTGCTACCTGCATTTACCCATTCCTTGCAATGCTCATAAGTACGAGTTGCCGGAGCATTCACTTCGGGTGGAAAATTGTCGCTGATAAATAATATGTGTGTGGATTTTTTGTTCAAATGTTAATCCTTATATTTTGATAAATTCATTATATGTATCCGAAAGAAATGAAATTTAATTAAAACATTATCTTTTGTATGCAGGTATTATCTATTTTTGATAATCATTTTTACCTTTTCCTCACTTAATCCCATGATATTGGCAAGCGTATCTATGGAAATACCATTCTCCTATCCCCTTAATACAACATTAATGGTATTCTTTTTGATGCCTTCTTCCTTAATTAATTGATATGTAGTCATAATTTCCTGTTTTGATTTTTGACAGGTATTATCTATTTTCGATAATCATTTTTACTTTTTCTTCACTCAATCCCGTGATATTGGCAAGCATATCTATGGAAATACCATTCTCCCACCCCCTTAATACAACATTAACGGTATTCTTTTCAACGCCCTCTTTGATGCCTTCTTTGATACCTTCTTTGATGCCTTCTTCCTTAATTAATTGATATGTAGTCATAATTTCCTGTTTTGATTTTTGTGGTAAAGAATTAATTATCTTTTTGAGTTCCTTAATATTCAGATCCACCAATTCGTTAAAATAAACAAATAAATTTCTTAAAAAGTTCCTATCATCTGTATCCGAATATTCTATTATTGTTATAATATCAACAATTTTTAATAACAACCGCTTTTTATTAAAACTCAATTTTTGCATCAAAAGTGCCGAAAGTAATATTATATTATCAATACTCTCCAGTTCATTTTCTGTCATTGTATTTAGATCGACAAATACAGTATTAAAATTAGGAACATATCCTTTTAATATATCAGGCAAATTATCGATAATTTCGGACAAAGGTTTGTATGTCCAATTCTCTTTACCGTGATAATATATAAATGGCATCACAAGTTCCAGATTGCCTGTTTCTTTAAATTGTGACGCATAAGCACCGGATAGATAGTTCAATAATTGAACGGATATATATTTATCAGGATAACTTTTATGTTCTACCAATATGGATATATAAATCTCTTTACTTTGATTTTTTATTTTGCATTTGAATACCGCATCAGAAAATATTTCACTTAAAGATTCATTTATAAAACTTGTGTTTTCAACACTGAGAGATTGAAAATCTATAATATTTGATAACTTTTCAGGCAAAAATGTTTTAAGAAAATCAATAGCATTCTTCCTTTTATAAATAAATGATTTAAAAAATTTGTCGTGCGGATTATTTACTTTTTTAGACATAATTCGTATTTCATCCAGTTATAGTAATTACTGTTTTCAAGTGGGTTTCAAATGATATCAAAGCCTTTTTTGACATTGTTTTTTTATTAAACCCTTTGGATAAATAATAATTGGCAATTTGTGCTTCTCCATCTGTAAATTCTATTGTTCCATATTCAAAATCGATTTTATTGCCTGTTAAAATAAAATTGATTTTATCATCAAAGTGAAAATTGGCAACAGATTTTAAGTTTGGACTGATAATATCTTCTAACTCAATTTTGTTTTCTTCAATGGTAAATTCTCTTCTGTGCTTGTATTTTTTTGAAAAATGCAAGTATTCAACAATTAGTTTGTTTTTTTCCTCAAGAACCACTTCCGGATATGACCTTTGTGCAACTCTAAAATCTCCCCAAACTTTTGCTTGTTCATAATCTCCTACTTGTACTGTATTGTGTAAAGCCGTGGATCGTTCCAAATATCTTCTTTCGGGATTTCCGCCATAAACAGTTGATCCTGTATCAATAATCACAGGTTCATTGTCTATATATAGCACAAAACTAAACATATCATTATGTCCGTGCCCGGGGATATAATCCGGTCCAATCTTACCAATGTCTATAATCAACTCAAACCTGCCGGATTTGAATTTTCTATACCCGCTTTCGTCTAATTGCTTAGTTAATTTAATAACATTAAGCCTTTTTGCATAATTCAAAAGCTCTTCAGTAGGGGGAGCTATATCCGGAGAACTATCATTGAAAAGAGGGATGTCTCCATTTGAAAATGTGATATTTTCCAACCAAGAATACATCATTCCTGCTTTTTGCATCAATAAATCCAAAATGTTTTGATTTTGATATTTTGAATTCAATGCTAAATTAAGAACATCTAGAAGTCTGTAAAACATCAGTTGGTGATACATAGGACTCAATTCAAAATGAGCTCCATCAGCCAATATTTGCTCCTCTAATTGGACTAGTAAAATTTCTTCGCCTTTTGATATTAATTTTGAATCATTAAAATATATGCCGGCATACATAAGCGAAAATCCGTTTTCTAAAAGATGATTTCCCATCAAATGATACTCTATATTATCATATAAGATATATGTCTGAGTATATAGATTATCAATTATTTTTTGGTCTTCAATATTGTTTTGAAGTAAAAACTTAATCCAATTAATTATTCTTAATGATGTAGGAAACGGTTCTTTGCCTGTGTTATTATTCCCAAAACTATTGATGAAATTGTAAATTAAATTAACCCCTTCTTCTTTTTTAAATTTTTCTTGATGAAGATATTCAAAATAATTCAAATTGTATGTCCAAAGCTTACCAAATCTGTCAAAATCCCAATTTATTTTCCGGATAAAACCGTACTTTTTATTTAAAAATTCAAATTCATTGTTTCCCAAACAACTTACAGGATTTACAATTCCCGGAATTAGCTTGGCTTTCGTGATTTTACCATTAAATGTTTTTTCTTTAATCTTATATCCTGTTATTCCCCTTATTTTTTTCCTCAATGCATAATATATCCTGTACCGGATTTGTACCGATTTGAGATAGCGGATAGTATTAAGATAAAGAAAAAGCTTTTTCATTTTTTATTGTAATAAAATCAATAATCAATAACTTCTAACTGAAGTCAGGGACTAATCTTATCCTCCGTTAAATAATCTTATGGCAACAGCACAAATCATAAGAACAGCCCCTAAATATATTTGGGGTGGGTAATGTGTAACACGTCATTTTCTATAGTGCGCTTCAGCGTACTTAATCTCAAAACCACCAAACTCAACAAATAAGTAATTCAGCTATTTTTTTAATTCTATGAGCATGAAAAGCCCATTATTCGGAAATAACTTTTTTATAATCTGTCTTGGAAATATTTTTCGTGCTATATTTAATATAATCCCTTCATGTCTTTGCCCTGCTTGAGACGATAGCAAATCCCCATGCCCTAAAATTGTTTTTATTGTGACAGATTGAAATTTATTGAAGAGTTTGTATGCCTCCCCAATTGTATATGCCTTAGTACCTGGACTTTCTAAATAATTTGAATATATAT
>JALVAD010000430.1 GCA_027011385.1 Saprospiraceae bacterium
ATTATTTAGTTAGATTTGTAACTATGGCTTTTAAATTAACATCAAAATATAAACCCACGGGAGATCAACCCAAAGCTATCTCTGAGTTGGTAAATGGGATAAAAAGAAATGAAAGGGATCAAGTATTGCTTGGAGTAACAGGTTCAGGTAAAACCTTCACTATTGCAAATGTTATTGCAGAAATGGGTAGACCTACGATTATTTTGACCCATAATAAGACATTAACCGCACAATTATATGGTGAATTTAAAGAGTTTTTTCCGGAGAATGCAGTTGAATATTTTGTTTCATACTATGATTATTATCAACCGGAAGCCTATATAAGCACCTCAGATACTTATATCGAGAAAGACCTTTCTATCAATGAAGAAGTGGACAAACTCAGACTTAGAGCTACTTCGTCTTTATTGTCAGGAAGACGGGACATCATCGTGGTTGCTTCGGTTTCTTGTATATATGGTATGGGTAATCCTGAAGATTATAAAAAAGGGATTATCAATGTAACCAAAGGTCAAAAAATAAGCCGAAACGGACTTTTACATAAACTGGTGGATGCTCTTTATTCCAGAACAGTTTCTGATTTTTCCAGAAGTACTTTTAGGGTAAAAGGCGACACTATTGACATAAACCTTCCCTATGTGGAATATGGTTATAGAATATCTTTATGGGGAGATGAAATTGATAGTATAGAAATAATTGATCCTATTTCAGGTAAGAGATACGAAGAAATAGATACTGCTTTGATATATCCCGCCAATCTTTATATTGCTAATAGGGATAGGATGAAAGAGATAATTCGCGATATCGAAGATGAACTCCACGCACAAGTGGTGTATTTTGAAAGTGAAGGGCGATATCAAGAAGCAAATCGAATAAAAGAGAGAACTACTTTTGATTTGGAAATGATTAGGGAATTGGGCTATTGTAGTGGTATTGAGAATTATTCAAGGTTCTTTGATAATAGAAAACCTGGCACCAGACCTTTTACTCTTTTAGATTATTTTCCCGATGATTATCTAATGATTGTTGATGAAAGTCATGTTACTATTCCTCAAGTTAGGGGAATGTGGGGTGGAGATAGATCAAGAAAATTAAATTTAGTTAATTTTGGATTTAGGCTTCCTTCAGCTATTGACAATAGACCACTTAATTTTGAAGAATTTGAAAGCATAACCAATCAATTGATATATGCTAGCGCTACACCGGGAGATTATGAATTGGAAAAAACAGATGGTGTTATCGTAGAACAAGTAGTTCGACCGACCGGTCTCTTGGATCCAAAGATTGTAGTAAGACCTAGTATTACCCAAATCGATGATTTATTGGCTGAGATTAATGATAGAATTAAGAAAAATGAACGTATATTGGTTACAACTTTGACCAAAAGAATGGCAGAGGAGCTAACCAAATACCTTGACTCGCTAGATATAAAAACAAAATACATTCATTCCGATGTTGATACAATGGAAAGAGTGGAGATAATTAGAGATTTGAGACTAGGGGAATTTGATGTTTTAGTAGGAGTAAATCTATTAAGAGAAGGACTGGATATGCCTGAAGTATCCTTAGTTGCAATTCTTGATGCTGACAAAGAAGGTTTTTTGAGAAATGAAAAATCGCTTACCCAAACTGCCGGTAGAGCAGCAAGAAATGTTAATGGAATGGTCATTTTCTATGCTGATAAAATAACCAGAAGTATGGAAAATACAATAGACGAGACAAATAGAAGAAGAGCTATCCAAAAAGAATACAATGAAAAACACGGTATTATTCCTACATCATTGAATAAAACAAGAGAAGAGATTCTATCAAAAAAATCGATACTTGATATTCGTGGAATTGAATCAAAAGCCTATATTGAGCCGGAAAAACCCGGTATCGCAGCAGACCCTGTTATAGGATATATGAATAAAG
>JALVAD010000431.1 GCA_027011385.1 Saprospiraceae bacterium
ATTCTGAAATTTATTTGGTATTATAGTAACAAAATCCGTATCTAAACGAATTTCATTCAATGATTCCCGTTCCAATCCAAACTCTTTTTTCTCAAAATATTCTTTTTGAGATAAATACACCTCCTCGATAATAGATTTTAATATCATATAACCAAAGTTTTCATTTCAAATATACGATATTTTTCATTAGCAATGAAATATTTTTATATTTTTTTCGGGTTCAGCCAGTGAAATAAATTTTCAATTTAGTCAAAGCCTATTTCACTGGATAAACTTTGCCTGGGTGAAGACTTCTAAAAAACACAGGTCTAACGGAAACGAGATTGCCAAGCTTCCGCTCGTAAATTAGTAGCTCTTTTAACCGTTAGTGGTATTTCAATAATTACAACGACTCAATAAATTCTTTAAAATACAAAATTCGTTTGCTATTTTTTTTATTAAAAAGTAAATGTTCAAAATCTTTGGTTTTTTTGTCCAAATCAACTATTTGAAGCATAGTATAAACAGCATGTTTTAGTTCGTCCATGTTTTTAATTCCTGATTTTTCATTTAAAAAATCAAAATCAGGTACGGATTGAGATAGTAAAAAGATGGTATCATAAAAATCCCTTCCTTTTTGTCTGGAAAGCATTGCTGATACTTTCATAGCGGTTAAAACTTCATCAGGAGGCACAGGAAAGGGGAAAAATAATCCACAACCTTTTATATTTCTTATTTCCCTTGGGTATTCAATTTGTTGATCCTGGCTATCGATTTTAATTAAAAATCGTTCCTCTCGGTGACCACTGAGCCCTAAGTCAAATAAAAATTCCGGGAAATAAATATTTCTGCGAAATGCTTTTAACTTATTATCATTTTTATCTCTAATCTCAACCCTATAACCGTTTCTTTTTAAATATACGACTACATCATTTGTAATCTCATAAAACTCTTCTTTAGATAAGTCCTTACAATCAAAATCCAGATCTTCTGAAAATCTATCTATTCCTTTTATTAAACGAAGATTTGTTCCACCGATAAAGGATAATTTTTCGACATAAGATTTATTTGACAAATATTCCAGTATCATTAATTGTATATATTCCTTCAACATATATTTGTAATAAACAGGATTATCTTGAAGAAATGGAGGAAAAAACCTTTTTATTTGCTCAATTTGTATCATAAATCATAAGCTTTAATGAATCTCCTCGTACGTTTATCCAGTGCTTTGCTTTTAAATCTTGCAGAATATTCTTTTAGCAATTTCAAATCAAGTTCGTTATTTAAAAAGTATTCGTCAAAACGCAATTCTTTTATCTCTTTTTCATTGCTATAAAAAGGATAGAGATAAAGCAAATCCAAGATAGCTTTTTCGGGTTTTGCCAATTTGATTTCAATATTTTCCGAAGATTTTTTTAAATCATAACCAAAAAACAAGTCTTCTTTGACAGATTTATATACAAAAGTACCAAATTCATTTTCAAATGAAGCTGTTTTCAAAGAAGTAATACTTGTCATATCCAAAACGACTTCGGGTATAAGTCCATAAAAACCCAAAGCAGTATGCAAACTAATATAAGAAGGACTGAATATCTTATTGGCAAAATAATAAACATAACCGGTTTTTTCTTTATAATCAGGAAAAGTATATAACCCTTGCCTCAATCTGATAAGCCACCCTTTTTTGACCCAACGGGTTAAATTATTACGATCAAAACCAGGAAATACCGTATTTATCTGCTGATTGGTAAAGCATCCAAATCTATACATTTTTTGTTTAAATATCAGATATTTCATACTAAACAAACAAAAGAACCTTTCATTTTGTTTCTGTATTGCATTAAAAATAATGCATTATGGAAATAAAATGTCAAATCGATAATTTTATAATAATAATTTACAGGAAGACTTAAGGAGGTGGGAGGTGAGTT
>JALVAD010000432.1 GCA_027011385.1 Saprospiraceae bacterium
AAAAAAAAATATGATAAAGCAAATATATTTATTATTATTATTCACATTTACTCAAGGATTTAATGCTTTAGGACAAAGTAAATATGATTACAATTGGATTTTTGGAGGAAGTTATAATGGAGAAGTCCACAAAGGAAATGTCTTAGATTTTAATAAAAATAGAAGGATTGATACATTATTACTAGGTTTAAAAATGGGAGCCAATAATGCAGAGATAAGTGATAGGGAAGGCAATTTATTGTTTTATACTAATGGATGTCGCGTGATAGATAGCACACATCAGATAATGAAGGGTGGAGATAGTATTAGCTATGGAGATGCATGGGAGAAATTTTGTCACGATGAGTGGGGGGATGGCTATCCTACTTTTCGCAATACAATAGCATTACCTGATCCGGGCAATGAACAAGGATATTATTTGCTTCACAAACGGGGAGAATGGGATAATAATAGCGTATATTTGTATATGCCTGAGGTCTATTATAGTTATATTAATATGGAAGGAAATGGAGGGAAAGGTCGAGTGACAGAAAGAAACAAAATTATATTTTCTACTAGCAATCTGGTACAGGGCTATATGACTGCTTGCAAACATTCTAATGGTAAAGACTGGTGGATTATTCAGATGGAAAAAGATACAAACATTTATTTTAAGATATTGATATCAAATGATACTATAAAAGTTGATTCACAAAGTATAGGTCCAAATTTCACATTACATTCCAATCCCGGTCAAGCGGTATTTTCACCGGATGGTAGCAAATATATATTGTACAATCCTGCCAATGAGTGTCTAATATATGATTTTGACAGGGAGACCGGAGAGCTTAGCAATTTGCATCAGGTGGAAGTACAGGATAGCGGATATTTTTATGGAGTAGCGGTATCTTCCAATTCCAGATATTTGTATCTTTCGGCTGACCAAGATTTATTTCAGATTGATTTGTGGCAAGACGATTTGCAATCTACACTTACCCATATAGCACATATAGATGGGTTTAAAGATCCGTATTTTAGAAGCTATTTCAATTTTTCACAATTAGCCCCTGACTGCAAGATATATATAGTGAGTGGCACTACCAATAATCACCTGCATGTGATCAATAAACCCAATGAAAAGGGCAATGCCTGTGATTTTCGGCAACATTCATTGTTTTTGCCAAAAAGGAATAAAAATTTTTCCATTCCCAACTTTCCCCACTTTCGCACAGATGAGGAGCAGATATGTGATAGTACATTGACGATGATACCGAGAGCATTTTGGATATCAGATAAGATTGATGTTAGCATATATCCCAATCCTGTCCGTGATAATATGATCTTGCGGTTTAGTTCACCAGTTACTAAGGAAATGACCTATACGCTATACGATATACAAGGCAGGCAAATACAGAACGGACAATTACCGATGCTAAAAGAGGAAGTGAATATAGATATTGGAGATAGAAAAGCGGGATTGTATATGTTGCAAATCACAGGAGAGAGAGGAGACATACTGTGGGGAGGGAAGGTGGTGGTGGAATAATCCTAAAATCCATTCATCCTAAAAATCTTAATTCAGACAGTGAGGGAGAGGGTGTCTGAATTAGGCTGGAGTGAAACGGAAGCTGAAGCGAACCGGAAGTCCCGAGTAGCGGAGCGTACTGAGGGATTCCGAGTAGCGGAGCGTACCGAGGGATGCCGAGAAGCGGAGCGTGCCGAGGGAATTTGTAGGATTAGAGGATTGTAGGATTTTTCTTTATTAAAATACAGCAAGAATCGAAAAAAAACGTTATATTTGAAGGAAAGGTAGAGATAATGGATGTAAAAGGGAAATTGCTTTATAGTTTGGAAGTAAATAAATATAAGACAAGTTTTGAAGTTGATATAAAAGACTTTAATTCCGGACTATATTTGGTTAAATATAAATC
>JALVAD010000433.1 GCA_027011385.1 Saprospiraceae bacterium
CTTATGATTTAGTAAAACAGTACAATTCATTCTATCAATCCGTGGCTATCTTAGGCGCACAAGATGAACAAGAAAAGGTGTTCCGTACGCAATTATCACAAAAAACAAGTTTGATTATAGCAGATGCTTTTTCATTATTAGGAATTGAAGTACCGAGTAGGATGTAGCTTCTAGAACTATAATTTTTCATCGAGCTATTTTTCATTGAGAAAAGGGTCGTACATCATAATCGCATGGTTTTCTACTAGTAGTTGCTCAGAAACTACTCCATCTTCAGTAGTTTTAATTTGAATAACCCGTATTATTCATTGTCCACTTAAATTGCAGTTCAAAAAGTTTTCTTTTACATATTTATACAATTATCAATACTAATTTTGAAAATAATCATATTTTTAGATTAAAATAAGTTCCTTTTACTATTATTTTAGCGCAAAAAGTGTTTTTTTTGGCAACAAGACATAGGTATCCATAGCCTATTTTGTATTTAATAAAGTAAGCTTTACTGTAAAATGATTTCTCGAAATAAATCTTTATAAACAAAGGCTTTAGATAAATGATAGTATATCCTTTTTTTGGTATTTTTTATGGTTGCTCCTACTTTTAGTAAATAAGTTCTGATAGAGCTGATTTGCCATTTTTTTGCTACTTCAAACGAAGTTTTTTTTATTTTTTGTTTGATTATTAAAAACATTTCATAAGCAAGACTACTTATAAAAAGTCTAATAAAATTAGCACAATATTTATGATTAGAAAGCCTGTCTGAGAAACACATATTTTTAACTTCTTTTATTCTGTTTTCGCTAGCATCACCTCTTTTAACATAGAAATCAAAGTAAATTTCATTTGCCGTTTTTCCTTTGATATTACTTACAAAATGTCTTACATTCATACCTTTACCTGTACTTTCAACCTTGGCGTAGCATTGTTGTTCTTTATGCCAACTTTTGGCTTGATAAGTGTATGTTATGAACTCTTGATGTTTCTCTTTTTTAGATAAATAGGTTTCTTTAATTTCTTTTTCTAATGCATCAACTTCTTTTTTTAACACATTATTACTTGCTATTCCTGTTGTAAAAAACAAATGATAGTCATCTACTAATTTATAAAATGGTGCACAACTAAATCCGCTATCTGTTCTTATGGTAATCTTCATTTTAGGATAAACTTTACGAATTTTGATAATAATTCGTTTTAAAATAGCAACATACCACTTGTTAGAATGGCTATTGCCAGGGCGAAGTACTGGAAGGATTATTTGACCTGTTTGTCCATCGTGAAAAAATAATTCATTTAACATAAATTGACCATAAAAACCATTGAATAAAGATAATTGTTGATTTCCATGTGTAGGATCGTCTGTTGCATCAACATCGATAATAATACTTTTCCTTCCAGCCAAACTCGATATATAATTATCCACCCAAGCATTACAAAACCTAAAAATTGATTTGCTATCAAAACTGTTTTCAAATCTTGAAATAGTTGGTTGTGAGGCTAAATCGCCTTGAAGTACATCTTTGAATAATGGATCGTTTTTTAAATGACTTACATCATTAGCATCTTCATATCCAAGCATCATCATAAAAACTCTTTGCTTTAGTTGGTCTTCTCGTGTATAGGTTATAAATTTTTGATTCCTAGTATCAGGTAGATACTTTGAAAAATTCTTTATCAGTTTGTGTTTACGTTCTATTTTTTCAAGAAGTATAAGCGAACCATCGGTGCTAATTTCTGAACCTAAAAAATCAACTAAAATAGATTTGTTTCTTCTGTAAAATACTGTATCTTTATTGCTCAAAATTGGGTATTTTTAAAATGTTATTTTTCTTGTTTAACACCTTAAAAATAACACTTTTATACCTAATTTTGTTCTTTTACTATGAATTATTCGGGTTAAGATTTTTTC
>JALVAD010000434.1 GCA_027011385.1 Saprospiraceae bacterium
GCATGTCAGTAAGTCCTCTCATGGTACGGGAGATTGGAATGGTTACCCTCATATTTCCGGAACAAAAGATGGAGGGGTCTATGTATCTACATCATTTAGCACCTCTGATTCGATATTTCATTCAAAGCGTAAATTGTACTATAAAAGTCTATCTCCATTTCCGTTATTGTTTTACAGATACGACCAGATGGGGAATATGATATGGACAGATACTTTGATAGATTATAAAGAGCCGGGACATGGTATGGGACCTGTTAAATTTGTTTATGATATAAAGACGGCAAGAAATGGCGATTTGATAGGTTGTGGTGTTTATTACAATCGATATGACGAACCTAAGAGTCAGGCATGGATATTTAGATATAGTGCTGATGGTGAGCTCAAATGGCAGCACAGTTATGTTGATAGGGAATATTATGCGAATATTTCTTTTTTTAGGGATATCGAGGAAGCAGAAAACGGTGATTTAATATGCGTTGGAGGGTTAAGAACAGATAGTATTGGAGAATGGTACAATACCCATTATACTTGGTTATTAAGAGTTGATAGTAATGGATGCTATAACCCTGGTTGTGAGTTGGCGGATACTCTTACTTATGTATTGACAGATATAGAGGATTTGACGACAAATGGTTTGGCAAGACGTATAGAGATATATCCCAATCCTACCCATAGTATGATTCACGTAAGTATGCCGGAGGGTATAAAGTGGCGACATTGGGCAATATACGATATCACAGGAAAAAAAGTCAAGACAGGCAAAATAAAAACACAAGAAAAAATCACAATAACCGGGATGCAAGCCATAGGCAAAGGTATTCACTTTTTGATGATAAAAGCTGCGGATGGTAAGGTGGGGATTGGGAAGTTTGTGGTGGAGTAATCTTAATTGTCTGGTTTCGAGTTCCGAATTTTCGAGTCGCGAAGAGTATAGAGGGATTATTGTTCAATGTTTCAGGTTTATTAGTTCCAAGTTTCAAGTTTTGAGTTCCAAGTTCCAAGTTTTTTGGGTTTTAGTAAAATGGGGAAACTTAGGACTCTAAAGCACGACTGTAAGGAGTGATTTTGAAGCCGGCTTATAATTGGAAAATAATGTTTGAAGATGGTGTAGGTATCGGGTTGATTAGTGGGACTATTTGTTTTTGAATTCCAAGTTTCGAATTCCAAGTTGTATTGAAACGAACGCTGGAGTAAGTTGTAGTCCCAAGTAGCGAAGTGTACCGAAGGAATTTGTAGGATTATTTTAAAAACTTATAAGGATATTTTGACTATATAACTTGTATAGTTTCTGCTTCCCGATTTTACTTCCAAAAAGTAAACTCCTTCCTGCAAATCTACTGTGAAAAATTTTATTCTATTACTGTCAAAAATGCCGGATTTCACGGTTTTACCCATAAAATCTATTAGCTTGAAGGTGGTTTTGGAACTGTTTTCCATTTCCAAAATAATATAATCAGAAAATGGATTGGGATAGACTTTTATATTCATATCTCCCATTTCAGGCTTTGTGGTTGAAATACTGTTTTTAGAAAAAATTAGCACGGGAAATTCATCAATAAATATATTTTGTGTATTCATTTCCGTATCGGAAATACTTTCCGCTAGTCCGTTTTCACCGGTTTTTTCCGTGAAATGCACTATTTTTACATTAGACTCTGCAATGAATTGTTGAAGATTGATAATGCTGTTTTGATTTCTTTTTCTTAAGCCAGTAGCATTGTCAATAGCAGTATTGTCTTCGTGCCAGGCAATAAAAAATGAATCACCATTCTTATTGAATCTGAAAACATAATCATTTTCCCCAAAAGATATCCTTTCGACCTCCCTATCACTTCCTATTAGCTGATTAGCCAATTGCTTCATAGCCCAATAGACGGGTTCTCTTGCTGCTGCCAGATCATATTCTTCATATACATAAGGATTAAAGAATCCGGAATAATACCACATATATTTTCTGTTTTCCATTGGCTCAGAAGATACAAGATTGGAATAAACGGGCTGCAAGGATATATGTTGTTGTCCTGTGTATGCTGCCATTACGATTTTCTTTATGCTTTGCATTGCTTCATCTCTTTGAAGTATATCTTTTGTGTTGTCGTACCGGGGATCAACGGGATTTTCCATTATTTGCATAAATTCACTGGAATATACCGGTGGTAAAATATGGTCGTCAGCGTTATAAAAATTATCTCGTGGACATAAAGTAGTTCTTGCATCACCGACGATAAACGGCTTTTCAAATCCTCTTTTATTCATCTCTTTTTTCAGCCAGTCCACAAATGCCGGCAATTGTGTGTAGTGATCATTGTAATTGATAGCAAAAACATCATAATCATCTCCTCCAAGTTCAAAATCTGTCATCAAAGAGTCCAAATAATACCCGCCTCGTTGCATTATTGTAGTCATATCCGGACTATCATCAAACAATCTGCCCGAATTGCTTTTGCCTCTTGCTAAAATCACATCTCCTCCCGCATCTTCAATCGCTCTTTTTGTAATGTTCAGTATTTCATGTAGTGCTTGCATACTACCGCCATAATTAAAAAAATGGGATGGAGCTTCCGGCTCATTTCCAATTATAATGGTATTTATTAGCGCACTGTTCAGCCAAGGGGCATCTGATTCATCATTGTCATTGTTGTATCTTTCTACAAGGTTATAAATAAATTCATACCAGGCTTGTTTTGCTGTCATGCCCCAATGAAGTGTATCGGATTGCTCATCGGGTAAAAGAGGACTCATTCCCAATGCCCAATTGTCTATATCTTCCGCTTTGACCACAGTGCCCCAATTACTTGCCGGTCTGATCCCTAGTTCCAATACTTTTCCTGCCTCTTGGGTGTAATACATATATACGTCCAATGCTTCCCAATTGTATTGGTGAACTCCATTTTGGGGAGGATTGGGTTCTATTTTGTGCCAATTGATAGCATCGCTTCCCACCAAGTCAAACGGGAAAGTGTCTGCTTCCATCTGTGTATAAATTTCGTTCCAAAAAGCCGGATTGGAAGACCAGAAGTCGAAACCGAAAAATTGAGAATCGAATGTATCTCGTGTACTTTGACTGGTAAGCATCACAGGAATTAAACATATTATAATAAGTATTTTTTTCATTTTTTTCATCTGTTTAAAATTTTTATTTTTAAAAAATTAATAAAAATTTGAATACATTACTCACGGAACTTATTAATTTTTTTATCTGTGTTCGTGAATCTTCGATTTCAGGAACTCACATGAATTTATTTTAATCATAACCTTGTGTGTATTTTATGATTGAAAAAATTCATGTTCGTTTCATTTTTTAATTTGATAAAAAACCACGAATGTGGTTTAATATGAATAGCCCCGTATGAAATGCGGGGGAAATGTTAGAGGGGTATGAACACCAAAGGTATTCAATAAATCTAATAAGTTACATTCAACTCCATTCCCAAAGGGACACGTGTCGGAGTTGTAAACCTCTCACACATTTACCACCGGTTTCACTGGCGGCTATTCATATTTACCCCCTTCGGGGAATTGAATTTGTCCATTTTAAATTATTGAACAATAAATTATTTACTTCCCTAATTTTATTATTTTTCCGGTTTTGACATTATTGTCAAAAAGTATTCGATATATATAAATGCCATCCTGAACTTCATTTCCGGACTGGTCTTTACCGCTCCAGGTAACAACATCGCTTGTTTCTAGTGCAATTCTTTTTACCAATCTTCCTGAAATATTGTATATCTCAATTTCTTTTGCCTTGAAATCCGGTGATTTTTGTGTGAATTGTATAGTGTTGGTAAAAGGATTTGGTGCGATACTGATTTCCGGATATTTCAATAGTAATTCATGCTCCGTTGATAATGTTGAAGACAATCTTACTGAAAATTGATCTATCGTATTATTATTATCATCGATTGCCGCAAAACTCAATTCATCGCCATTAATACTCACTTTACAAAAATGATATTTTTTTACTGCTTTAATGACATAAGGCTGAGAGCTTTTTGGATCATACAATGGTGCACCACCTCCTCCTGTGGTAATATGAACAACTCTATTAACTTCTGCCCGTGCATAATAATGATTATGACCTCCGAATACTATCTGAACTCCATATTTTTTACATAAAGGCTGAATATAATTTTGAACTTTCTTATTGTTTCTATGTCCTCCGGAGGAATATCCGGGTTCGTGTAAAATGATAAATTTCCATTTTTTATCCGTGTTTTTCAGGACACTTTCCAGCCATTGCAATTCTTGTTGAAATCCGGAATTATTCAGATATTGATCCAAAAATATGAAAATTGCTGAACCGTATTCATAAGTATAATATGCACCATTTTCAAAATCATAAGGAAAATATTTTTTAAATAATTCTCCATTATTTTCATGGTTGCCCATAACGGATTGTATGGGGAGATTGCCCAAAATGTATTGGATGTACGGATAATTATCGTTAAAAAACTCCTCATCCCAATCAACTTCATCATTGCCGTGAGTAACAAAATCACCGGTTGAAACCGCAAATGTCTGATAATTTTCATCATTGGTAATCGCTTCACTCATTCGTCCGAATATTTTGTTTTGTGCTATTTGATTTGTTCTGGTGTCTCCAAAAACCAGAAAGTCTAATTTTGTCTCATTGTCACTGATTTTAGAATAAAAACTTCCGGTTTTGGATTCTCCATACGGTATTTCCACCTTGTAATAGTATTTTGTACCTTCTTCCAAATCATCAAAATCGAAAGCATAAAGGTAGTCATTCGTATAATCATTCAAAGCAATAGTACCCGATTGGTATGTGGTATCCATTCCCCAAGACAAAATGCAATTTGCGAAAGTATCAAGTTGCCACATCAACTTTACTCTGTCATCTTTGCCCGGAAATATCATATAAGGACGCTTTCTGAATTTGGCTATGCGTGTATCCTTGATTTTGAATAAAAATAAACCGTCTTTTCCGAGCATTTCAATTGAATCCTGTATTTCGGAACCATCATTGCAGGGATCAACACCGAGTATTTTGCGGTAATTGCCCGGTATTTTTACCTTATGATGATATTGAGAATATATCGCTGCACCATTTTCAAAATATCTTATAAAAGTATATGCATATTGTTGTTGATTTGGTTTATACATAGAATCCAGTTTGATAGCATCTGACTCTGCTTTTCCGAGCCAGTGCCTGTATTTGAAACGGTGTTTAGCATTGCCGTCGGGGTAAAGATACTTGGATGATCTTCCTAAAGAATCGACTGCAAACTCATCAAACCAGTCTTCGGGATTCAATACACCGAGTTTTGGATGCCAGGTGGTTAATAATTTATTATGAGTGGAATAATCACCGCAATGTCCATAAGAACCATTTCCAAGCACTGTGGTTATTGCCATTATATGCCTGTGGTCTTTGTAATTAATAAGACCTATTTTGGATGAATCACGGTCTCTTTCAAAAACCGGTACAATCATTGGGTCAACAAGGTTGCCAGGTTTGTTCATTTCAAGATATCTTTCAATAGCATCTTCATATGAGTCTTGAAAACCTCCATTAAAATCCTCATACGCTCTACCGTTATAATAGGAAGGAAAATTAACCAATTGACCATTTGTTACCATATAAAAATCACGGTTATTTTCGTGGGCAGCTCCATAGACTAATTTAGCATAAAGTTTGTTTTGTTGAACAATCCAGCTATTTAACGTATCCCAATTAGGACTTTTAAATAAAGAATCTTCTGTTACTCCTACCCAATCAATTTTCTTATCCCAATTCAAATCTAAGGCAAAATAGGGCCATCCATCCCTATCATAATTATAAGGTTTCCATTCCTCGCCCCCTACATCAAGTTTGACTCCATCAACAAGATATATCGTGGTATCTTTGCCGGTCTTTGGATTAATGTCTGTATATGCGGTAGGCATCATGAATTTTTCGACATATTGTGCACAAGCTCCTACCCAATCATATCCGTCTGCCATCATTTCCTTTTCATATAAGGAGTCGGCACGATTGGCGTAATGATTCATATATATTGAGGGAGAACCGCTAATCTCATTGCTATGACTAATAAATCCAAGCCGGTTTCCTCTTGAATAACTTTGTGGAGTACCGTAAATGGTTCTACCCACTACCATCCCGTTTTTTATTTTCCTTGCAACTGTTATTGCTCCTGTTAATGTGTCTATTCTTTTGATGGCCATTATCTCAAATTCACCTCTTCCCGAGCCCGCATCATTGTCTTTGAAGCAAATGTAATCCCAATAATACCTTGTCCGGTTTTTTCTCCAATATCCATCCCAATTTTCCGGAATGGAATCTTTATTAATTTTCTTTCGATGTCTGTACATTATTTTAGCGTCCCTAATCGGAATATGAAATATAGTATCCATAGGATTATTGGAAAAAGTACTGTCTGTCAAGTGTGTCAATACAGTATAAGCAAACCATTTGGGACTCAAATTATCAACAAACCAACGTTGGGGTGAATTTTTACCATAATAAAACTGATCACATTCTATAAAAGAGAGATTGCGATGTGTTAATAATTTTTGTTCCGGATTTAATAATTTTGCTTTGAAAACTATTGACTGTTGATAGCCATTATCTCCCAATGGGTAAATTTCATTTTCATGATTACCATATCCCGGAATATCCGGGTAATCATAGCCATTGGGCCCTCCGGAAAAAATACCTCCAAACCATGTATTGTCGTACGTTGCCAAAGAATATACGGCATTGGTGTCGTTGTGCATTTTTGAAAATATTATTGCTGCATGTTTTGGGAATAATACATCCTGAGCATTTACACTCAATATTGTACAAAGAATTATAACAAAAGTTAATAGCTTTTTCATAATAAAAAATTTAAAAGTTTAAAAATAATATATTTTCAGGATTTTGAATTAAAATGACAGATATGGATTAATATAAAAAGCC
>JALVAD010000435.1 GCA_027011385.1 Saprospiraceae bacterium
GCAAATGGAACAGCACCTATCGAATTTGCAAGAGAGATATTTAAAAAAATCAAATTGCATAGCGAAAAAGATATTGAGAAATGGTATCAATTATTTAAAAATGGAATTTGGACTGAATAATAAAAAATATGAATTTCAAACAAATACTAAGGGCAATATTAATTGGTGCATTGTTATGGGTGATAATCTTTGTGGAATGGTCTATAATGGTTTTTACTCCTGTTTTAAAGGACTTGGGAAATTGGCAATATGTAATTCATTTTTTTATTCTTATTCCAATTGTTCTTTTTGGGGCATCTTATTATTATAAAAACAAAAATAAAGTTAATGGATTTCTACTTGGTTTAATTATGATGCTTACAGCAGCAGTCCTTGATGCGATTATAACTGTTCCATTAATTACAATTCCTCAAGGTGTAGGTTATTTGGATTTCTTTTTTTCAACACACGGCATCTTTTTTTCTATAGAATTCGTTATAATCTCTGGGATTTATTGGATGAAGAAAATTAGATAGAAAAACAAATTAGATAGAATAAAAACGGCTTACAACAACGTATATAAATCATTGGGCAACAAGTGATTAAATCAAAGTAAGTGTTTTTAAATAAAGATAGTAATAAATCGAAAGTAAGTGCTTTTAAATGCCCAACGCTTCATATACAAACCGTTACCTGCAAGGCAATGAAAGAGAAACAGTAGAACATAAATTGAAATTATTGAAACGAGAATTTAAACATATGAGTGAAAAATTGACAAACTTGAAAGATTTTGTTTTTGCCGTCCCACAGAAAAAAGAAGCCACCGCACATTGCACACATTTGCAAATCGCACAGGCTGACCCACAAACCAAAATTTGCAAAAGAGTGCAATTTCCCTATCGCTCATTAAAACCGCTTAATTATTAACATACCTTTAAAATATCAACAATATGAACAACGAATTTTTACAATCATTTTTAAAAACCGGTCTCTTTGAAATTGGTGACAATGATAATAGATTAGAAAGTTTAAGAAAATCAATTGCTGATTTGCAAAATAAGTTTGAAGGAGATTATACTTTACTCCCAAAATATACTTTGGTTGCAATTGACCCTAATATTCCTGATACAGAACCTGCTTTATCTGAAACGGAAAATATCTTAATACAATATTGGGAAACATTGAGGAGTAAATATCCTGAAATGCCAAGAAATATTTTAAGAGGCGTAATTTTAAATGCATTAAACAATGTTGGACGAAATAATCCAATTGCTGCTAGAATTATTTATTTAACAGCATTAAATTTTTATCCTTACGCAAAACTTAAAAAAGAAAAAAGTTTAGTTGAATCTTTACTTAGTGACTTAGGAAATATTGCTGAAGAAAACGCAATCAAAGAATGGGCTTTTATTGAGGAAGAGCCTAAATTAAAAATTGGAACATTAAAAATTACTGACTTCAAATTTGAAACTGTTAAAGTTGATAAAAATAAATTACAGGAAAAGTTAAAAATAGCACTAACTAATTCACCTTCAGGTTATGGGCCACAGCATGGACTTCATGAACCAAATTATCAGAAACACTTTGTTTCAAAAACCAGTGAAGCTATAGCTAGCAGTTTTAATTCTGCATTAGAAAATTTAAATTCTACATTAACACCAACTACAATTGAAACACCAATAAATAAATTCTTTTCATCATTTAAGAAAAGTTTGGATGCAAACTTAAAAGCTGCATTTTCCTCATTAACAGCAGTTGAACGCAGAAGCAAACTGTTATGGTGGAAGGAAACTTTATATTCTTCATCCCTTAGAACAAGTTATATGGTGTTGGATAAAAACTTACTTCCGATTGTAATGAGTGAAGATTTAAATAGTCAAATCCCTGATATAACTCCGATAAGTGTTGATTATCTTTTAAAAGAC
>JALVAD010000436.1 GCA_027011385.1 Saprospiraceae bacterium
CAATATTTATTCGATTTGAATGACTTATTCTTTTATTTAATACAATTTGTCCATTAGTATTTAACACTTTAATTTCACCTTGATCAATATAAGGGAAATTAACTATAAATGATTTTGTAAAAGGATTTGGGTAAATCAATAATTGACCATTTTTTTCATCTTTCGAACCTGTTTCTGAATCTTCTCTTAGTGTTAAAGATTCATTTTTTACTGATTTTTTATTAGAGTAATTTTGGGGTATCATAACAAATTTCCCAAAGCCGCCTTCACCGTCTTTTATACAAGGGTTTGGTAAATCATAAGTATAAGTAATGCAATTTTCTAAACCTGAACATATATTATGATTGCAAACTTCTATCTCAATTGTATAAAATTTATTAATATGATGGGGGACTGGAACAAATATTGACGGACTAACTGTAGTATAACCGTTTTCGTAAGGCGGAGTACCAACAAATTCAATCGTATATCCTACCCAAGTTTCAGGATCACATGGGTCATAACCATCAGAAGGTATTAGTGTGACAATTAAGTATCCTTGAGGTGGTGGTGGATATTCACTTGAGAAAATAGTGAAACCCGATGATTGTGCTGAACTGGGACAGCCGCCATCCATTATTGCAGAATAATTAATTACTCCATCTGTGCCATCAGGAACATTGTCAACAGGTGTCACTTTTAAACAATTTGTTCCTTGACCATCAATATAAAGTAAAGAACTGGGAATATCCCATGTAACTCCGGTCATACCGCATATGGGAGTAACACATAATGTTATTGTATCGCCTTTACAAAAGGAATTAGGACCACTATACTTAGGTGTTATTGGAATACTCCTTTTTATTAGAATACTATTTTCTCTATAATAAAAATCTGAATTCGCTTCACGTGATACAGTACACTATATTTCTATTGGAGTACCGTCATTTGATGGTGCAATAGATATTATATCCTTATTAATAGCTGTTATTGTGCCACCTGAAAGTATTTCCCATTCAAATATTTCAGCATCTCCATAATCCTCAGCTTTTATTTCTATCTGATCTGTACAACATGCTTGGACTGACGAGGGTGCTGTAAAATTTGGTTTAAATACTCTATAAATGTAAACTAATTGAGTATCAAGAGCTGATTTTGTATCTCCATTATCTGAATATTGAATACTACAATAAATATTTCCATCATGATTATAATTATCAAAATCACCAAAAACGACTGAAATCGTATCGCTAAATGGTAATTCTTCCATATAATGACTAATAATTTCTACAGGAGTGTTATCCATCAAACCTAAAATATTATTTAATCCGGATTGTCCCATTCCATGATCGGCAGTAGTCCAATTAGTAAATATACCTTTTTCTATATTTGGATTACCTGTAGTATCAAAATCTACATAGAATTTATATCCTAAACCTACTTCAACTGTATCAGGTCCGCTAACTGTAAATGTTTGGGTAAAACCAATGCTGAAAATAAAACAATTTAACAAAAAAATTATAATAATCTTTTTCATTTTTTAAAACATTTAAATTACCCTACTACCATATTTTAAAGGCGAGTGATTTCGGGATAATTCCCTCGCCAGCATCTCTTAAATCACATTTTTCTCTGAAAATCATTTTATTAATTATCCCTTTTTTATTTTTCTTTGCCGCCACACAAGCGACAATCTTCCGGATTTTGTTGATATTCAATGAACTGTGGTTTTAATCGATGCTAACTACGTTATAAACTCAATAAACTTATATTATTCATGTTTATTATTTTAAACTTATATCTAAATTATCATCTAATTTTATCTAAAACTGCTTTATATCATCTACTCTCTACTTACCTAAAGGGCAAAACAGGCTATTTTGGGACAATTTTTCCACGGTATTTTTTACATATATTT
>JALVAD010000437.1 GCA_027011385.1 Saprospiraceae bacterium
TTTGCTTGCAAGTTCTTGAAAACACACACAAAATTGTTTATATATTTAATTGAAACTTCAATTTGATATTTTTAGAAAAATTATTAGTCAAAAATCAATACTTATGAATAATGCGGGTTAAATCAACATTTTGATAATTTCTTGTTATAGTTTTATTCTCTTTATTGAACAATTTACTATCAAATCCAATGGGAATATGTGCAGCTTCGCTCAATTTGAGCAATGCATCACTTATGTGAATATCTTTAAACCGGATAGTTACATCAACAGATTCAGCACGGTTTTGAGCTGATAAAAAAACTGAAAAAAAGATAAGTGAAAAAATATATGCAATTCTAAAATCTATTGACATAAACCACCTGTTAGTTTGTATTTTGATGCTGACAATTTCTGTACTTTAAAACCGTAGATATCCGATAAATATTGTAGTACTTCATCGATATTCTTGTTCTCAAATCTACCGGAAAAAACACAATTTGCAAGTTGTTTATTATCAAAAACAATGTTTACCTTATATTGTTTTTCAATGGTTTTTATTACTTCTAAAAATAATTTTTCTTTAAAAAGAAGGACAGATGATTTCCATGCAAATGAATTTTCATCATACTTAGTCTTTGTAAAAGAATGATTAGTTTCGTTAAAAATCGCTGCTTCGCCCTTAACAAGAATAATTTTATCATCAGATATTTTGGAGGAAAACAATACTTTTCCCGTCTTTAGGTCAACTTTTGTTTCTTTTGTCGATCTATTGATTTTGACATTGAAAGAAGTACCCAAAACTTTTATTTCCGTTTGGATTGCATCAATTATAAATGGAGCTTTTTTATTCTTTTTTACTTGAAAAAATATCTCTCCTGACATAGATACTTTTCGTTCTTTGGATGCAAATTTCTCAGGATACTTTATTTCACTATTTGCATTTAGCCAAATTTCACTTCCATCAGGGAGAATTATATGTTTTATTTCATTTTGAACTGTCGAAACCGTGATTTGTCTTGAAGCCGAAGTATTATACAGCCATAATGCGGCAGAAATGATTATCAATAAAGAAGCTGCAATACCCTGCCAAAGCTTGAATTTAATTATTTTGCCTTGGGAATTGCTTTTTGACTTTTCTGATTTCTTTATTCTTTCTTTTAGTTTCAAAAAATCCGCTTTCACATCAATTTCAATATCGGGATTATAATTTTCACTCAAATTCCATTGCTGTGCAATTTCGTTGTATAATTGAGTATTGCGTTCAGATTCGTGCAACCAGTTATCCAATTGTTTGCTTTCAATCTCCGTGATTTCTCCTTTGATTTTTTTATAAATAATTGTAATGTAAAAATCTTGTCCCATATAATTTTATTTATCTATAACCAATTTTAAACAAGACGAAAGTTTCGTTATATTCCCCTATCAGTATTTTAATATCCTTCATAATCCAAATATTTTCATAACAAATAACAGCAACAACTCAACAGTATAAATATGCTTTCTCATTATTTTTAAAGCTTTTGTGATTTGATTTTCTATTGTTTTTACAGAAATATCCAGTTGAGATGCGATTTCCTTGTGACTTAGATTTTCAAATCTGCTAAGACAAAATATAGTTCGACATTTATCCGGAAGAGATTCTATTGCTTTGTTAATTTTTTCCTGAAGTTCATTTGCCTCAATATTTTCCACTATATTTGAAGAATCCTGAAGATGATCGATATCCGTAATTTCTTCCGTCCATCCACCTTGTCTCTTTTTCTTCCTTATAGCATCTATAGATTTATTATAAACGGCCCTGCGCAAATACGATTTTATATCAATAATTTCCCAAGAATCTCTTTTTTCCCAAAGATGAAAAAATACATCCTGAACAATATCTTTTGCTATAAAATCATCGTGTAATATTTTATAAG
>JALVAD010000438.1 GCA_027011385.1 Saprospiraceae bacterium
TTATAATATTGATTAAGATAAAAATCGACATATTTCTTCCATTTTAGAAGATTATGGTTTTTTAATAATTCAATTGCCTTGTTAATAGATTTTATTGCATTTTTATAATCATAAAACAATCCATATACAACACCAATGTTATATAGAGTTTGAGCAGTTCTTTCCGGATTAATAGAATCACAGCTCATTCTTAATGGCAATGTCTCTTCTTTCCAGATTTTAAATGCAGAGATTTTGTCTTTTTGAAAATATTTGCAAACTCCAAGTAAATTGGAGATTTCAGATTTGAGATCACATGATAAATTATCATTTTTCTTTAATGATAAAAGAATATTTTCCGCTTTTGCGTATTCTTTTTTTGAAATTAATCTTTTTGTATTTTCATATTCTTCTATATAAGTCGCGCTATTGTCAACAGAATACCCTGTCTGAGAATAAGAATTATAGCTCAAACCAATAATAAAAACCAATATAGTATAAAATATTACTTTCATTGAATACCCCAAATTTAACTGAGGTATTCATATTATCCAAATTTTAAATAGATTTAAATATCTTTTTTGTAAACTTTCCTGATTTAATATAATAAATACCAGCCGGTAGTTTTTCTGAAATTTCAAATCTTAAGCGATTAACTCCTTTGGATATCCTGTAATATTTCGATCTTATGATACTCTCATTTATATCAAATAATTCAACTTTTATCTTTTGATTCCTTTCAGAACTCATTTCCAAATTAAAGAAATTTACAAATGGGTTCGGGTAAACATTTATTTCGTTTGCATCACCTGATAAAGAAAGATTTGGTTTTTTATCTCTTAATGAAATACTATTATCTCCCAATAGTCCAAGAGATGCTTTACAATCAACCACTGCTTCTGTTTTCACCAATCCGTTTAAGTTATCATTGTGCTTTGCACCCGCAAGTATTATTTTTTTTACTTCCACCGGATCAAACTCGGTCAAATGTGTTCCAACAATGGCTGCGACAGCTGAAACATATGCAGTAGATTGAGAAGTACCACTCAATAATCCCATTTGGTTATTTAATACTAGTCCCGGAACATTCTCACCTATAGCGCAAATATCTGAATTCACAAATCCGTAATTACTAAAATAACTCAAAGATGTATCACATGCATTTGAAGATACAGATAGTATATTTTTGCTATCATAAGAAGCAGGAAAGGCTTTTAGCGTATCATTATCATTATCAACAGCGTCATTTCCGGCAGCAGTTACAAACAAAATTCCATATTCTCCTGCTGTCTCAATTGCTATTTGTACAGGAGTTTTATTGCTACTTTCCTTTGCATAATAAGACCAACTCGCATTAATTATATTGCTCCCTATTTCGATACTGTGATCTATCGCTTTTACGATATCCGAAAGTTTACCTAGCCCTTGACTATTATGTGTCTTAGATTCAAAAATATTGATATTATTTTGCATATTCCCACCCAACGATGTGATAATACTACTGATATGAGTACCGTGCCCATTATCGTCCTGCGCAAATTGAGTATTTTGTACAAAATTGTATTGCCCATTGATATTAGAAAAAATTGGGTTTGTTCCTTGGTTGATAAAATCAAAACCGGTATCTAATACATCAATGATAATTTGACTGTTTCCGAAATTGTAATTATCAAAATATTCAGGACATTGATCCGATTCGTAATTGTCTTCATCGCTCAATACTATATCCGAAATTTCTTTTCTTATTTTATAATTGTATTCAATACTACCAATATGAGTAGTACTTTCCTCTTTCTCATCATTATCATTGACCCAAGTATCGAAAAGTTCCTGAATATTTCCTATGGACACAGAATCATCGATAGTAAATGGAAAATCATTAACTTTCCAATATCTCACTTTGGAATATGTAGTAATCCATATTTCACTTGAATTAAACCTTTCCATAATTGAGTCTATTTTTGCTTGTGGAACTTCAGACTCAAAATATATCAAGTATCCATCCGTCTCCTTTTCCTGGTTTTCCGGATTATAAATATTCTGAGAAAAAATAGGTTTAAAAGAAAATAATAATACAAATAGAATTACAGAAATAAATGTTGAATTTTTCATAATAAGATATTTAATTTATAAAGTTAATCGCTTCAATTACTATAAGGAGCAAAACCCCGATTTTTGGACAATTTTTTTCACTTTTTTTTCATTTTTTTTTTGTGCAAAAAAAACTAAAAATATTTAACCCTCTACGTCAAGTGCATACAGATTGCAAAATAATATATTCAAAAAATACCGCGATTAAATTGTCCAAAAATCGACACATTTCTCCTTTAGCTTGTAGAGTGGCTCTTTTTTTATGAATGGAATTTTGATAATGTAATTTTTGGGGGGGATACCAAAATTATTTTATTCACCAGCAATTGCGCCTTGCAATTTATAAGGACTTACATTTTCTTATTCATAAAAAGAAACAACTCCTTAAAGTTAGTGTTTGTTGTTTTCTAGTACAATATTAAACAACAAACCTAACTTTCTTAAAAAAAACGAAATTAAATGAT
>JALVAD010000439.1 GCA_027011385.1 Saprospiraceae bacterium
AATAAAAATAGAGTAATTTGATTTGTGGTAATAAAATTCTACATTTGCGTACTATGAATTATTAATATGCAATTATGAATTTGAATTTGGGGCTGCCTAAGGATGATTTTGACAAATTAGTTAAAGACTTGCAAAATGGAGATGAAAAGCTTTTTGAAATTACATTCAAAAGGGTTGTTAGGCGTGGGATAAAAAAGCTTAAATTGAAATACAAAAACGACAATGAAGATATAGAAGATGCCGCAATGGAAACTTTACTCACATTTAGAAAAAGGTTAATTGAAGGAAAAATAAAGTATGGAGCATTAGATGCGCTATTTAATAAGATTCTTTTTCAGGAATACGCTCGAATAAAAAGAAAAACAAAAAATCATATTTATCTGAGTAGTACTTTGATTGGCGAGTCGATAATAAATGAACCAAAAGAAATATATGACCAAGATCAGCTAATGATTTTAAGAAATGCATATGAAAAGCTAAGTAAAGAATGTGTGGAAGTTTTGGAGAATCTATATGAAAAAGACTTAGGATTTTATGAAATTGCGAAAAAATTGGGTAAAAGTGAAAGCGCAATACGAAAAAGAAATGAAAGATGCCTTGATAGACTTAGAGCGATATTATTAAAAAGCAAGGAATTTGATTAGTAAAACGATATAAAAACGATATAGAAATGATAAAAAGATTTATTAAGAACGAAATGTCTGAAAGAGAAGTTGGCTCAATGATGAAAGGTTTTTTTGAGAAAAAAGATGAATTGGACTTTGAACATAAATGGCGTGGAATTATTAAAGAAAATATCCAAAAGGAAGACAAAAGCCCAATTTTCTATTTACACAAACATGTATATTCCATTGTTTCAGCAGCATCTATTTTTATATTGATTGGAGTATTTAGTTACCACTTTTATACAAAAAATACATATATAAGCAATAATTATTCAATTTCGACCAAAGGAGTAAATGAGAATTATATTAAAATAAATAAATTAATAGATAAATATAATCTTTCTGCGAACCCCAGCTTAAGTAACCAAGAAAATCAATTTAGCAATTATTATATCGAAAAGGAATATAGCACTATTGTCAATAATATTGATAATGATTTAAGGGAAAATAATACTATCTCAGACCGGATATTATTTATAGGAGCTATATCTGCAATTAAAAAATCAAAATACGATAAAGCAAAATTATATTTAAACAAAATAACTAAAGATTCTAAGTACCATACTGATGCATTTGATTTACTGGATTTATTGAAAGATCTGAAGTAATTATTCTAAAACTTCCAATACAATTTGCTATCAACTTTTCTATCTAGATCACTACTAAGATCACTTTCCATAAAAAATACTGAACATGATTTTTCGGTAATGCCTGCAGGAACAGCTCTGCTGTCACCGCTTATCTCTATTTCTTCGCAATCATCGGATACAGATGTGTGAAATGATTCGCTTGAAATGGAGCACTGACCTGTCAGATCTCTAGAATTTATACTTGTCCATGTGCTAGCTGTAACTGTTATCGTTATTGTCGTAACAGTTGCTTTTATCTCTTCATAAATATCCTTATATGTTATATTCCCTGAAGTGTCTTTTACCTCTTCTCTTCCTACTACAACTTCATCTGTATAATGTTGAGAAGTACTAGATGTCGAAGTACTAAAACTATGACTGCCAAAATCAATATCAATATCACAATCAGGTTTAAAATCAGCATTGCGTGGTAATGGTTTTAAGAAAAATGATGAACCAACAATATGTGTTTCGCCAATATAGTAAACAATACCATTTTTATGACTTTCTTCCATTACAGCATCTATGTTGTTGTAATACAGTTTAGCTCCGTGTTTTACCGCTTTAGCAAATTCATAATATGCACTTCTGGCAAATGATTTCTGTCCTTCGGCATAAAATTTTCTAAGCATTTTTTCACCTCTTTGATAATAATACTCCACTATCTTAAAGTCCAATTCTTTTTTTGTTGAGCACATCTCATCATATTCTGTAAGTAATGCCCCATTTGAAACGATGTTTGCCTTGCCTAAATCCTCCAAAACCTTGTAATAACTATCCTGTACCTTGATCCAATCTTTTACTTTAGGAGAGTTGACCAATGCTTTTTTGCTTTCGATTTCATTAAAAATAATATGGTCAGCAGCAGTTTGTAAAACTCTTTTATTATGTTCAATATCTTTTCCCTCCTTTATCTGTTTCGCCGAAAGTCTCATTGCAGTCTTATACCATTTTTTCTCCAAAGCCTGCTCAGGTGTGACGCAAGAAAAAATCAGAAGAACCATTAATATAACTGTTGTAAAAGGAATAACTTTCATAATAATCTAATTAAATATTTCAAGAAAACTTAAATCGGTTCTATAAGAATTTTTACCAAGGTTGATATTAAATCCTAAAACATACTGTGTGAAATTGCTTTTGTCCTTAATGTCATCTATCGCTATATAATTAGTAAATCCTATTCTAAAACTAATTCGCTTAAACAATGGAAAATCACATCCTAATCCTATTCCCAAATACGATAAATCCGGCAATTTATACGGATCATCATCACAAGGGCAAAAATCACCATTATTATAAGAAGCTTCAAAATATAACCTATTTTCAAACCTGGGAAGAAAATCATACTGCAAAACCAAACCGTAAATACCATATTGTTCGCTTTGGCTATCCATATATATAGTCGAACCTTTGGTGAAAATATACAAATAATGAAGCCCAATATAAATAGATTTATTGATATTCAACGATAAGCTATTGTACCATGTAAATTCATGGAGCCAGTTTTCATGATAATATCCCTGATTTGGTAACCATACAAAAGATGTGCTGTACAGTATTCTCTCTCCGAATTTCAAATAAGAACTTTTGTTTTGAAGTGTATTGCCGGATAAATACCTGAATGCTTTTACTCCTGCATCTTTTTTAGAGAATATCGATACTTTTTTCGGGTTTATGACGATTTTTGACGAATCAGCAATAAAATCATCTTGACCAAATAGACCTATGGAGAATGTCGAAAGCAATGTGATAAATAGAATATACTTCATAACATAGTATTCTTTATACCCGTAAATCTAATAAATAAAAAAAGTCTCTGGAAATACCGGAGACTTTTTAATATAATATTAACCTAAATTATACTATTTTATCATTATCTTAACACTTCTATAACATCTCAAATATCCCGGCAATTCCTTGCCCTCCACCGATACATGCAGTGACCATTCCATATTTTACATCTCTTTTATGTGCTTCGTGAATAATCTGTGTGGTAAGTTTCGCTCCTGTACAACCCAGAGGATGTCCTAAAGCAATAGCTCCACCATTGACATTAAGTACATCAGGATTAATATCCAATTCCTTGATTACAGCCAATGACTGGGTCGCAAATGCTTCATTCAACTCAATAAGACCCATATCTGAAAGCTTTAATCCTGCATTTTTCAAAGCAACCGGCACAGCTGCTATCGGGCCAATACCCATATACAAGGGCTCAACTCCTGCAACACCATAACCAACCATTTTTGCTATTGGCTCAAGGTTTAATTTCTTCATCATATTCTCACTCATCACCAAAACAAATGAAGCTCCGTCGGAGGTTTGAGAAGCATTACCGGCAGTAACCACTCCATCCAAAGCAAACACAGGTCTAAGTTTGGACAATGCCTCCACGGTAGTATCCTTGCGATAGCCTTCATCGGTATCCATTACAAAATCTTTCTCAATTTTTTTCCCATTCTTCACAAAGACTTCTTTGACATTGACAGGCACAATTTCATCTTTAAATCTTCCGGACTCTATAGCTTTTGCTGCTTTCATATGTGAGTTATATGCAAATTCATCACTTTCTAACCGTTTGATACCGTATTTTTTTGCTACCGCTTCTGCGGTTATTCCCATACCGACCAATGCTTCAGGCATATTAAGGGCAACGTGATAATTTGGAGCAAGCTTAAAACCTGTCATTGGTACCATACTCATACTTTCCGCTCCTCCTGCAATATATATTTCACCCATCCCTGCATCAATTTTTGCTGCTGCCATAGCGATTGTTTCCAATCCGGAACCACAAAACCTGTTCACAGTAGTGCCCGGAGTTTTTATGCCCAAAGCCCCTATTGAAATATTCCGAGCCATATTCAATCCTTGTTCTCCTTCCGGAAATGCACAACCAACCAATACATCTTGAACCATCTCCGGTGCTAATCCCGGAGTATCTTTCATTATGTATTTGATTACTTCAATCGCCAAATCATCAGATCTCATATTTTTAAACGATCCTTTTTTAGCTTTTCCAATTGCTGTTCGATATGCTTTTACTATATAT
>JALVAD010000440.1 GCA_027011385.1 Saprospiraceae bacterium
AGATGGTAGCAAATATGCATTATATGCCTATAAAAATAATCTTCACGTTTATGATTTCGATCGATCCTCAGGAATCCTTTCAAATCATAAAAAAATAATTATATATGATTCGATAGATTTTTCAGATTTAAGATTTAACAGTGTAGAATGGTCTTCCAATAGCAGATTTTTATATACTGCATCATTTTATGATTTGCATCAAATAGATACATGGGAAGAAGATGTGCAAGATGGAGTACGTCTGATAGATACATACAACGGCACGATAGATCCGTATCATACAATTTTTTTCTTAATGAAATTGGGACCTGATTGTCGTATATATATATGTCCGACAAGCAGTACGAATTCGTATCACGTGATAAATCACCCGAATAGGTTGGGCAAAGCATGTGATTTTGTTCAAAACGGGATAAAACTCCCAATAACATCAGGTGCAGCATCAATGCCCAATTTTCCACGTTTTAGAGTAGATGAGGAGGATAAATGCGATAGTACCATAGTATCGGTATTCGGAGATTATGTATATTATCGCAGGGATTTGGAGGTATATCCCAATCCATCAGATGGTATATTCAATGTACGAATACCGGATAGATTAGGAAAAGGCAAAGTGGTAGTAACGAATATCTATGGTCAGATAATAAAAAAATGGGAAATAAGCGGTATATTCAAAGAAAGACAAATAGACATCACAGGATTTCCAACGGGACGGTACAATATAGACGTCTATCCTGAAAAGAACCCTGATAGGATAGTGTATAGCAGACAGGTGTTGAAGGTAAGGAAGTAGCATGACTGTCGGGATTAGGCTGTAGCGAAGCGAAAGCTGGAGTGAAATGGTAGATGGAACAAAGCGTAAGCTGGAGTGAAGCGAAAGTCCTGAATAGCGCAGCGTACTGAAGGATACCGCAAAGTGAAACGTACTGCGGGATTCCGGGTTCACCGAGGAAATCCCGCTGCACAGCGAGATCTTGCGTAATAAGACGGATTAAGAAATAAACAAAGCAAAAAAAAGCACATACGAATAATCCTAAAATCCATCCATCCTAAGAATCATAATTCAGACAGTAAGGGAGATTGGAATAGCCTAACTGTCTGAATTAGGATTTGTAGGATTAGAGGATTATAAGATTATGGGTTTTTAAGTTTGAAAGATTTTTTAACTTTTAAATTGTATATGATGAAACAAAAGGAATTAACACACAAAATTATCGGATGTGCTATGAAAGTTCATAGTGTATTAGGAAGCGGTTTTCAGGAAGTTATTTATTAGAGGACTATGGCAATAGAGATGAAGAAAGAAGGATTGTCATATGTTAGAGAGATGGAGATGGAAATATATTATGATAATATACAAATTGGAACAAGAAGAGTTGATTTTTTTGTTGAAAATAAAATAATGGTAGAACTTAAAGCATTAAGCAAATTAGATGATCAAAATTTAGCTCAAACTATGAATTATTGTCAAGCATACAATTTACCGATAGGTTTATTATTGAATTTCGGATCAAAAAGCTTACAGTATAAAAGAGTCTATAATATCAATCATCCTGAAAATATAGGTTATAAAAAATAGGAATACGAATAATCCTAAAATCCATTCATCCTAAAAATTCCCTCGGTACGCTTTGCTACTCGGGACTTCCGTTTCACTCTAGCTTAATTCAGACAATAGCAGTGCGAGAGTCTTACCATCCCAATCATATTTTATCCGATTTATACCGATAATTTACTTTATATGTGCATTTATTAATATCTTTGTGGGTTACAAATAAAAAATTAGTTATGAAAAATTTACTTTATTCATTTATCGTGATTTTATTGATGGTGTCTTGCAAAAATGACAGAAAGCAAAGTATTTCTGAAGGTTTGACAAAAATGGAACA
>JALVAD010000441.1 GCA_027011385.1 Saprospiraceae bacterium
ACAATAATAAAACTTTTTTTTGTTTGATTAAAATATTTTAACGAAAAATAACTATAAAATGTTGACTTTTCTCAAGCAGTTTTTTATATAAAGAATAAAATAAAGATGTATTTACCTTTTTTATAATATTGATTCAAGTTGAAAAATACACAGAACCAGGTAAATGAATCATAATACTTCAATGCGAATATAGTATTTTTTTTTAGTTTAAAAAACAAAACTGTTTTTGAAAATGATTGCAATATTTGTTGTAAATATTTTAACGGAAATAGCAATTAGCAATACTCCAAATATCCGTCTTAATACACTAATACCCGCACTACCGATTTTACCTTCGATTACAGGTATCAATTTGAGCATTACATAAACTATGATAAGGTTTATGACGATTCCTATAAAAATTAAAGTGTTGGAATAGCCTGCTTTCAAGGAGATAATAGTAGTTATGGTTCCAGCTCCTGCGATAATAGGAAAAGCAATGGGGACTATCGCAGCTGATTCCAAATCTTTGTCCGGTTTCATTATTTCTATTCCCAATATCATTTCTAGTCCTATTATGAAAATAACAAGTGCACCCGCAATAGCAAATGAAGCGACATCAATGCCTATAAGTTTTAGCAAGCCATCTCCTAGCACTAAAAATAATACCATCAAAGTAAAGGCAAATGCAACTACTTTTTCCGATTTAATATGACCTTGTTTTTTTTTGAGGTCAATGAGAACAGGGATACTCCCTATTATATCAATAACAGCAAATAATGTTAATGATATCGTGATTAAATCATTAAGATAATTCATCTTATTTTATTTATTATTTTAACTAAATTCTTTTTTCAACTATTGTATCGATACACACTATTTATTGATAAAATTTAAATCTCTTACGACAAAAAAATTTAAACTAGGTAGGGTGAAAATACAGTAGTAAATTGAAATATCAGCATAACAACCAAAAAGAGTTGTATTTGTTTAAAAAAAATCTAAAAAGAAAAAATATTTTTTCAGTTGGCCAAATTGGATATACCGGTTTCAAATTTGCAAGTTTCTCTTTTTTTGAAAAGGATGTGCCAAGTACCATCGTATTTGATGTTTTTAGGATAATATTTGCCAAATTTCTTTTGTAGCTTGATGGACATTTTTACATTAAAATTATATGCCAATGTCTCGTATTTTAAATGATATTCTCTACGGATTATTTGCAGACTTTTTTTTGCAAAATAAGTTTTCAAGTATTTCAATACCGTATTGTCTGCTTGAGAAATTGTCAAATTTGGCTTTAAATATGCCGTAAAGACATAACATGGGATGCTATCATTGTAATTCTCTTGCGTTATGGAAAAATTGTAATATTTTCGCATTTTTTTAGAGAATATCTCCATTTTGCTGCCTATAAACGGAATGTTTGTCTTTTTCCCGGGACTAAAGATAAGCTTTTTTAATTCCAAAACATATTTTTCTAATCTGTTAGCACGATAGATGTCGAGTTTTAATATATGTGAGGTGTCCTGATTGCATACCTTTCCATGAGTGTAAAACAAACGATCATATAGCTTAGCAGTATAAAAATTATACCTTCCTTTGGAATCCATATACTTGTGACTCTCTTTTGTTGATTTTACTTCCATCCACCTGCATCTATTTCTGTAATATTGGTGGTTTGATGAAGTATATCCTGCTTTTTTCCTTTTCTTTTTATCAAAAAAAACAAGCTTGTTGTCAAAGTCGTATTCTGCGAAACGAAGATTTTTGAAAGCTTTATAAAACGAATTGTCATTTTTGACCATTTTTATAAAATCACCGATATCAAAACCATTTCTGCTCGCACGGACTACAACGGAATCCAAATATACAAATCCTGTGAAACCTGAATAGACTGAGTCATAATTAATTTTGTGAGTTGGAATTTTGGTTTGTGACAAACCTGTGAAGAAGTTTAACCCTAGAATCAATATTATTAAATTCCATTTCACAATAAATACTTTGCTTTTACAAAGATTTGAAAACTCTTGCTAAAGAATATCCCGGAGCATTCATGTCAAGATCCAAGAAATATCCAAAAGGCGTTTGATTAACTTCAAAACCGGCAGTTATTAATTTTTCTTCCAATTTATCCAAAACGTCTTTAGTGAATTTAGGATCTGCTTTGCTTTCTGACAAGTGACCAAATGAATGTAAAATTATATTGTTAAATTCATTTTTTCGACTCAACCATTTAA
The DNA here is from genome assembly GCA_027011385.1 of Saprospiraceae bacterium. Taxonomy (GTDB): domain Bacteria; phylum Bacteroidota; class Bacteroidia; order Chitinophagales; family Saprospiraceae; genus JADJGA01. The sequence goes on from JALVAD010000441.1 coordinate 2,217, forward strand.
CGAAATTCATAAATTTTTTCATAGGGATTTTTTCTTCGTCCTCTTTCTCAACTTGTATAAAAGCTACCTGTACATCTTTGTATGTTTTCCCCTCCAATACTTCAGGAACAAAGTCTAAAGTCTTTATCGTAGGTGTATAGCCAAAATGACTAGCGTATATCATCAATAGTTTCATGTGTTTAAAATTCTATTTTATACTTTCAATTATTTCCAGAAATTTTTCCACAGGTTGTGACCCCGTTAATTCGTAGGTTTCATTGATTACGATTTTAGGCACTCCTCTTACTGCATATTTTTGAGATAAATCAGGAAATGAAGTTGCTTCAATCATGTCACAGTTTACATTTTCGCTCTTGAATGCTAGTTTATGCCCGTTTATAACCGCAGCAGGACAGTATGGACAAGTAGGAGTTACAAATACCTGAATATGCACATCTTTGTCGATATTCTTTATTCTTTCCGCTTGTTCTTTTGTTATTTCATCTTTGATTCCGGCCGCTTCCTTTACTGATGCTATCAAAGAATGAATTTCATATCCTGCTGGAATTCCATAGAATCTCACCCCTCTATCTGTCTTGTCTTTGTCCAAAATCACAATTGCGGGAATTCTCTTAATGCCATATTTTTCAACTTGTTCTTTATCATTTTCAAAATCGAAAACTTCTAAGGATAAATTGTCGTGCAAATCAGTAAATTCAGTGATATATTGCTTTGTGTCGCGACAGGTTCTACAGTTTTTTTCACTAGTGAAATAGACAATATTGACTTTGTTTGGAATATCTCCTAATAAATCTTTTAGTTGTTTTACAGTTTCTTCATTGAAAATAGCCATAAGTTTTATTTTTTTGAGCATTTACAGAAAACTGGTAATAATTCACCTGATATTATTCTATATTTAATAAGGTCATATTTTATGTGTTTTCTCGTAAATACTTGTTAATACAATTTGTTTTACAACCATTATAATCAAATAAATAGAAAAAAAGTTTAAAATGAATGAAGTTTTCTTCAAATATATTTGGGCTCTTTACTAATTATTTACAATTTCAATTTATCTTTGGTCTTATATGCGTTTTATCTAAATTCATTCATATGACAAAAGTATTAATAAAAGGAGGTTTAATAGTAAATGAAAATCAAATATTCAAGTCTGATATCTATATTAAAGACGGAAGGATTGAACTGATAGGAGCGGGAATTCAAAAATATGCTGATGAGGTGATTGATGCTTCAGGGAAGTACATTATTCCCGGAATAATCGATGATCAAGTTCATTTTAGAGAGCCCGGTACGGAATATAAAGGAAATATTTTTACAGAGTCCAGAGCTGCTTTATACGGTGGAGTTACTAGCTTTATGGACATGCCAAACAATAAGCCCTCAATTACTACTCAAGAATCATTGCAAATGAAGTATGATTTGGCAAGAACAAAATCTGCTATCAATTATTCATTCTATATGGGAGCAGCTAATGATAATCTAGATGAGATATTAAGAACAGACGATGAGAAGATATGCGGAGTGAAAATTTTTATGGGATCTAGTACAGGAAGTCTATTGGTAGATGATACAAAAGCATTAGAAAATATTTTTTCTCAAAGTCCATCTTTAATTGCAACTCATTGTGAGGATGAAAAGTCAGTAAAAGCCAATGAGAAAAAATACTATGAAAAATATGGAGATAACATTGCTGCGGAATATCATCCGGTGATAAGAAATGATGAAGTATGCTATCTTTCATCTTCATTTGCTGTAGATTTAGCCAAAAAAAGCGATACACGATTACATGTGTTACATTTGACTAGTGCTATGGAAATGCCTTTGTTTGACAATAAGATCTCATTACTGGACAAAAGAATAACTTCCGAAGTATGCGTTCATCATTTATTTTTTGATGATAGCTTTTATCCTGAAAAAGGAAATTTGATTAAATGCAATCCTGCGATAAAAACAAAAAAAGACAATAAAGCTTTGTGGGAAGCATTGCTGGATAATAGACTTGATGTTATCGCTACCGATCATGCTCCTCATACCTGGGATGAAAAAAGCAGGATATATAGAAATGCTCCCTCCGGATTACCATTGGTTCAACACAGCTTGTTTGTTATGTTGGGCTTTTATAAAGAAGGAAAGATAAGTTTGGAAAAGATTGTAGATAAAATGTGTCACAGTCCTGCACAAGCTTTTAAAATTAAGGAAAGAGGATATATCAGGGAAGGTTATTGGGGAGACATTGTGATTATGGATATGGATAAAAAATGGAAAGTTTCCAAGGAGAATATAATGTATAAATGCAATTGGTCTCCATTTGAGGGGCATGAATTTGCGGGGGGAGTAGAAAAAGTTTTAGTGAATGGAGAGCTTGCATTATCAAATGGAGAGTTGAAAAAAACTAATAATGCACAAAGATTGTTATTTAAAAAAGATAGATAAATATGAAATCGACCAATAAAATTATAGCGGCTCTACTGACTATAGGTGTTTTGTTCTTTATATATAATTATATGCTAAATATAATCGCATATGTATTAGTCGCTTGGGTATTGTCTATGATGGGAACTCCGATAATGAATTTTTTCTTAACAAAGCTAAAGTTTGGAAAGCTAAAAATTGGAAAAAGTTTAAGTGCGATAATGGTGATATTGATTTTTCTGATTTTTTTCTCATTATTTTTTATAATTATACTTCCTCCTGTAATTAATCAATTGGATAAATTAACAAATCTCGATTATAATTTGGTTTTTACTCCGTTACAAGAGCCAATTAAGGAATTGACAGACAAGATGGTTGAATTGAAGTTGATAGATCCTCAAGACTTGGATTCTCATATAGTCAAAAAGTTTTTTCTCGGCATGTTTAATGTTAAGGGAATATCGACATTGTTTTCCTCTTTTATCAATGTTGCAGGGAATATTGTGATCGCGATTTTTTCTATTGGATTCATCACTTTTTTCTTCTTGAAAGAAAATTCAATGTTTTCAAATTTTGTGACATCTGCATTGCCTGAAAAATACACTGAAAAGATAATTTCTATAATCGAAGAAATTAGCTTTTTATTGAGAAGATATTTTGGTGGAATTGCTTTGCAAATATTGATTTTGATGACATTTGTTTTTACAGCCTTATCCATCATGGGGATAAAAAATGCGTTGATTATCGCCTTTTTTGCTGCTATAATAAATGTAATTCCATATATAGGACCGATTATCGGAGCAACATTTGGGATTTTTATTGTATTGACCAATAATCTTGGATTGGATTTTTATGATGTTATCTTGAATAAAATTATGATTATCTTAATCGTATTTGCCTTGATGCAAACCTTGGATAATTATATATTGCAGCCGATGATTTATTCCGATAAAATCAAGGCTCACCCTTTGGAAATATTTATTGTCATACTTGTAGGAGCCAATATTTATGGCATAATAGGAATGGTATTGGCAATTCCGGTTTATATTGTCCTTAGAGCGATCGCAAAAGTATTTTTCAGCAATTACAGGGCGATTGAAATGTTGACGAAGGAAGATTGAAAATGAAAATTTAAAGTCGCAATGGAGGATATGAAGGATTAAGATCTTATAAATTAGTTGGAACTGTGGGTTGGGTTTATTATTCAAAATTACTCTGCTTTAAAAAAAATAATGAATTGATTTATATGAATCCCAAATATGAGACTTGTAATGAAAATTCAAATGCGGTTGATGATTTGATACCCAATGCATTTTCTCTATATCCAAATCCGACAAAGGATAAGTTGACAATAGAATCGCAAAAAGGATTTGAGGCTGATAGATGGCAGATATACAATACCATTGGAAAAAAATACATATTTTCGTCCAATCATGCAGCGTTCAACATATTGCATGCATCTTCTATAAGTAAAATATAATTATATACAGGAATATAACTTAGCGATTAGTAAATAACGCGAATTTGAATATGTTAAAAATTAGAAAATTATACATTAATTTATTTGTTTTTTGAAATAATTTATCGTATATTTGTCTTGTAATTAAGAGGTTATTATAATGGCAGCAACAAGCAACAAGCAACAAGCAACAAGCAACAAGCAACAAGCAACAAGCAACAAGCAACAAGCAAACCTATGTTAAATATTTTATGGATGCAGTGGCCATTTTCTTACTGCGAATAAGTTATAATTTTCCCAAACCGGTTAATAGATCTCAAAAATCAATTATTTCACATAAAACATATAAGGTGAATCGCTGTATGGAAAAGAAAAATTACATACAGATTGATCCGCCGTTTGATATACGATTGACTTGCTAGGTTTCTTTATTTAGCAAGTCGTATCTGATGCAATAATTATTCTTTTTTCGTTGTATCGTAAAAACTGAAATAATTAATTAGACTCTTTCTACTAATTATCCCCCCCTAGGTAAAAAGAGATATACTCAAAAAGTTGTGTTTTGAGTATAAAGAACTGTTAGTAATTTAGATAAAAGTCCCTATGAGGCAGCTTGAGTTGTAAGTAGGGCAGGATAATATTTATTCGCTTTAATGCTATCAAAGGTGTTGTTCACCTTTGATAATGCTATGGTGAATAAAAAAGAGAGTCCATTACCTAATATTTCGCTGAACCGGAATATTATAGACTCTCAAACTCTTAAACAGAGAGTGTAAAGGT
>JALVAD010000442.1 GCA_027011385.1 Saprospiraceae bacterium
TATTAAAATATCATCATATAATATTCCTCATTGAATTCAGATTAATTATAAAATCGAAAAAAACAAAGTAATTTAATAGGTATTGCTTTAAATTTTTTATAATATTGTCTTTCTTGAAAAAATAAAGAAAATGGATAAAATAAAAATCGGTTTATTTGGAGCAGGATATTTTGGAAACTTCCACCTTAATAATCTATTGAAAACGCCTTTTGAAGTAGTTGGGTTCTTTGATGCTGATGGAAAAAGAGCAACTGAAATAGAGAAAAAATATGGAGTAAAAAGCTATTCTGACCCCACATTATTGATGTTGGATTGTGATACTATCGATATAACCACTCCGACTTCTTCTCATTTCCAACTTATAAAAAAAGCATTATCATTGGGCAAACATGTTTTTGTCGAGAAGCCTATGACAGTTAATGTGGTCGAAGCAAAGGAAATAATGAATCTTATAAATGGAACTAATCTAAAGCTCCAAGTTGGGCATATAGAAAGATACAACCCTGCAACTCAAGATTTGGGATTGGAAAATGATAAGGTTATCCATATTGAAGCGAATAGATTATCAACATATAATCCAAGGGGGACAGATGTCTCAGTTATTTTTGATCTAATGATACACGATATAGATTTGGTTCTTCATTTTATAAATGATGGTATTAAAGCTATTAATGCATCCGGAATAAAAAAATACGGTGATAATTTAGAGTTTGCATCCGCCAATATTCTTTTTGATAATGGAGCTACCGCTGCATTGACTTCAAGTATTATTCATCCATATTTGGAAAGAAAAATGAAAATATGGACAGAAAAAAGATTTATCGAATTAGATTTGGCGACTAAAAAAGTTAAAATTACCAGTTATCTCAATAAACCGGAAAAAGGGAATAAAATAATCAAAGATGAAATTATTTTAAAAAAAGATACAAATAATTCAATATTTGACGAGCTAAATGGGTTTTATTATTCCATAGTCAATAATACTAGCCCAAGAGTAAATGTTCAGGATGGATTTGTTGCGGTTAAACTGGCTGAGGATATCTTAAAAACAATAAACAAATAATGAGAGATCGGTTCATAATTTTACTTTTACTTCCGGTGATTATCTTTTCCAGTATAATGACTTCTTGCAATAAAAGCTCAGAAGCTGAGATTCCTGCTTTTATATTTATCGATTCAGTAGGCTTATCAACAGATGAGTTTATTCAAGGAGCAGAATCCCAAAATATAACTGACTTTTGGGTTTATGTTGATGAAAAACCTATTGGAGTGTTCAACAAACAAAAATTAATTCCGATTATTTCGGAGGATTATTCAAAACCCAACATCAAAATATATGCAGGAATAAGAAGCAATGGAGCTAAAGATAATGTTGAAATTTATTTCTTGTATAAGAATATTGAATTAAATAAAACTTTGACTCCGGGTGAAATAGATACCATAGATGCAATTTTTACATACGATAGTTTTTCAAAATTTGTATTTATTGAAGGATTTGAGAAAGGAAATATTTTTAATAAAGTTAAAGAAGGAAATGCAAAAATTAATATAACAGACGAAAATGCAATTTATGGAAAAAAATGTGGCTTAATATTATTAGATGCAGAGAATAAAAGCATTGAGGTGACAACAAAAAAAGATTACTTTGATTTACCTACACAAGGAAATAAGGTGTTTTTTGAAATCGATTATATGTGCAATACGGAATTTGTAATTGGTATCTCAGGTAAAGATCAAGTTTCAAACGAATATAGTCAAGATTTGATAATAATGAAAAAGAAGGAAAATTGGAACAAACTCTATCTTGATTTATCTTATTCCATTAAAAAAGCAGAGCTAACTTCTTATAGGATATATATCAAAGTTATTCATCCAACAGAAT
>JALVAD010000443.1 GCA_027011385.1 Saprospiraceae bacterium
ATACTAATTTTGTTCCCTTATGAATAAATTAATTTACATTCTTGTATTGTTTGTTGTGCTATTTTCGAATAGTGACTCATTGTCTCAAAATTCTAATCCATTTGAGATTAAATCAAGAAGTGGAAAACAAAACAATTCTACTGTTGAAAAGAATGTTTTCACTATTGATCAATCTGTTGATACTACAGAACAAATTCAGAAAACCAGTTCGGGAAACAATCCATTTGAATTAAATAATATTAACAAAACCAAGAAGAGAAAATCTTCTTCATCGCCAAAAAGTAATAATAAAAAGGATTTTGAAGGTTCTTCTGATTTTTTACTTTGGATATTTTTATTTATACTAATTTTTCTTGCACTTCTATTAAGTGTCAATCGTGGCTTAATCCAAAAAATAGTAAAAGTAATATGGTATTACAACCACACCAATTCCTTATTGCGTAATTTTGGGCAAAGAGAATTTTTGTTTTATCTTTTTCTCTTTATCACTTATATTGTTAATCTTTCGATATTTGTTTATCTCTATATCAAATCAAAACACAATTTTAGTGGTCTTGATTTTTTCTTAAGAGTTTTAGGATTAGTTGCAATAATATATTTAGTGAAGCACATTTCGATTGTCCTATTCAACTGGATATTTCCTTCTCTAAAAGGTTTAATAATTTACAATTTTACCATATTGCTGTTTAATATTTCTCTTGGATTATTTCTAATCTGGGTCAATCTAATAATTGCCTATAGTGTACCTTCAATATCATCAATTTTCTTGATTTTTGGTATAGTTTTAATAGTAATTATGTATTTAATAAGACTTTTTAGAGGTTTTTTGGTCACATATAATTACTTTAGTATTAGTATTTTTCATTTTTTTATTTACCTTTGCGCTTTTGAAATTTTACCCTTGTTAATTTTATACAAGTTTTTTATAAAATCTGGGTACTAAACTTATTCAAAAATTGCAATATGGCTACAGAAAATAGAGCAGCCAAAGATAGGCAAATAGAGGTAAAATCTATTTTAATTTCACAACCTAAACCGACTTCAGCTAGGTCACCTTTTTTTGATTTGGAAGAGCGTAGGAAAGTGAAAATTGACTGGAGACCTTTCATAGATGTAGTGCCAGTAGATAATAAAGAGTTCAGGCGAAACAGAATTAATCTTGAGGATTTCACTGCAATAATAATGACCAGTAAAAACGCAATAGATTTTTTCTTCAAAAAATGTGAAGATTTAAAAATAACAATGCCTACTTCAACGAAGTATTATTGCAAAACTGAAGTAATAGCAAATTATCTTCAAAAATATATAGTTTACAGAAAACGTAAGATTTTCTATGGTCAGAAAATGCTAGAAGACATACTTCCGTCTTTTGACAGGTTCAAAGATGGTGAAAAATTTTTACTTCCCACATCAAATCTTGGAAGTGTCGGTGTGGTAGAATTGCTAAAAAAGAATGATATTGAGTTTACCGAATTGAAAATGTTTGAGACTATTTCTTCCGATCTTTCTGATTTAAGCAATATCACATATGATATGCTTGTTTTCTTCAATCCTCTTGGAATAAAATCTCTATTTGAAAACTTTCCAGATTTCAAACAAAATAAAACTAGGATAGCAGTATTTGGTCATCATACTAAAGAAGAAGCTGAAAAACACAATTTGATAATAGATATAATGTCCCCAACTCCCAAATCTCCATCTATAATCACAGCAATAGATGAGTATCTATTGGAAGTAAATGGGAAATAATACAGAAAATGATTTATATTCAATAAGGATTATTGATAGTTATAAGGCTTTTATGTCAATCATTAATCCTAATTTTATTAACTTCGCGCTTCTAAAATAAATTAAAGCTATGGATGCATTTGATAAGGCAAAAGAATTGATGGACGAAATAAAAAATTTCGATATTAACAATTCTCAAGAGTTGGAATCATTTAGGAAAAAGTTTGTCGGAGCAAAAAATATCATCAAACCTCTTTTTGGTGAAATAAGAAATATCGCTAATGAGAAAAAAAGAGAATTCGGTCAATATCTCAATGAACTAAAGCAAGTCGCTGAAAAAAGATTCAACGATGAAAATAACAAATTGGAAAGCGCTGAATCAAGTAAAAAAACGGATGAAATCGATATGACAAGATCCGCTGATCCGATCAGATTGGGTTCACGCCATCCCATTTCCATAGTAAACAACAAGATAATAGATATATTCGCAAAACTGGGATTTACCGTAGCTGAAGACAGAGAAGTTGAGGATGATTGGCACAATTTCACAGCGATGAATACACCTGAAGATCATCCTGCGAGGGATATGCAAGATACTTTTTACCTCAAAGATTCTACTAAGAGATTGCTTAGAACTCATACCTCTTCCGTCCAATCCAGATTAATGGAAAATTCAAAACCGCCAATCAGAATAATAGCTCCCGGAAGAGTATATAGAAATGAAACAATCTCCGCCAGATCTCATGCACAGTTTCATCAAGTTGAAGGGCTGTATATAGATGAAGGAGTTTCTTTTGCCGACTTGAAGCAAACTCTTTTATATTTCGCTCAAGAAATGTACGGGAAAGACACTAAAATAAGACTTAGACCCAGCTATTTCCCTTTCACCGAGCCAAGTGCAGAAATGGATGTTTATTGGGGTTTAAACGATGAAATCGACTATAGAATAACAAAAGGAACAGGTTGGCTGGAAATATTAGGCTGTGGAATGGTAGATCCCAATGTCTTGGAAAATTGCGGAATTGATTCCGAAAAATATACTGGATTCGCATTTGGTATGGGTATAGAGAGACAGGCAATGCTACTACATCGAATAGATGATATCCGCGCATTTTTTGAAAATGATATAAGATTTCTTGAGCAATTCAAAGCGGTATTCTAATATGCTGCACAAGAAATATTATTGGGCGCATTTCATTTTTTCGCAATGCGGGTTGATTCTCCTTTATGAGTTAGAAGCAAAGAATGTAAAAAGCGAAAAAATGAAATACACCTATATTATTCCACATCATTCATTTTCTCTCAAAATGATATCTCCGGATATCGTTTTTACTAAAATCTTGACACCTCCACCATTTATTTTCGCTTTAATATTTTCATTAAAGCCAAAATTGAAATTTCCGAAATAATTATCTTCTTTACTCTTTCCTTTTGCTTCAACTTTTTCCTTATTTAGAAGCTCCAAATTATCAATATTGGTATATGATGTTCCCGAAAGAGTTTGCATAACCATATTTGCTTTAGTATCGTCTGGAAAAACCAATTCTATATCTCCCGAAACTGACATAAAAGACATTGGATTTTCTTGTGCTACTTTTTCAAAATACACTTTGATGTCTCCAGATGTTGTATTAGCTAAAATCGGACCGGTCACATCACTTATCTCAATATCCCCTGACAAAGTTTTTATTTCTATTTCTGAAGTAAATCCTTTAATTTCAATATCTCCTGATAATTGATTATTTAAACTAAAAGCCATATCTTTCGGTATAAACAAAACATAATCATCAGCATTCATAGGTTTGAGTTTTTTAACAATCAAGTCTCCATTTTCTTCCTCTATTGACAAACCAACACTCGAATTATCATATCCATTCGAATAAATAGCCCTTAGACCTTCTCGTTTTCTAGGTTTTTCAAAATCATCAGATTGGATTTTTAATGAATTCCCATCTGTAGAAATAACCTTAATGTCAGAAGAACCGGACATATATATTTTCACCTTGTTTATTCCTTGTAAGTCTCTATTAAAATCCTGAGCATTTAGAGTAAATGCCATGAAAATAAAAGTTGCAAATAAAAACTGTATTTTTTTCATAATCTTTCTTTTTGTTTTAAATAAATAATTCCATTAAAAAAATGAGTCTACCAAGTGGTTGCAAGAAAACGTATGATATGATAAAACTCTTTTACCAATGTAGACTCATACTCAATTCCTAGTGCAACATGCAATTAATAACTACATATAATTATTTACTGTGAACTACACTAGCTTATATCTTTTTGATATTTATTTCTGTAATCCCCCTTTCGATTTGATCCTTGACAAAATCATGAACACCTTTCTTTCTAAGCATCTTTTTCATTGGTTCTATCGCCGATTTATCTTTTATTGCAACTAAAATATTGATTAGTTCCAACTGAACGTTTGGATCTTTTTCATATATCAACGCTTCCGCTAGCGCCTTTCTCACATCTTTTCTATAAGCAAATTTGTATAGACCCAATGCTGTTGATAGTCTTACATTTGAGTTGTCATCTCTTGACAAAGTCTTAATTAGCGCTGATATAATTTCATCATCAGGATCATTATATTCTTCGATATAATTCACTGCTTTTAGTCTTTTGCTTGGATATTGACTCTCTATCATTGACAAAACCATATCCTGTCTATACATATTCCTATCAGATTTTACCAAAGCTAATATAGCATTGTTTTTACCATAATTATAAATACTAACCATGCTCATCAAAATAAATGCAATTGAGGCGGCAATAGCTATATACTTCCAATTAATTACTTTCTCTATATTCTGTCTAGCCTCAAAGTTCAATAGTTTTTCTTTGAATCTTTCTTCATGACCATCAGTAAGTTTTTCTATATTAAAATACTTTCTATTTTCTTTGAATAATTTTTCCAAACTATCGTAGTTGTTCATGTTATTTATTTTGAATTATCAATTGTCTAAGTTTTGCCTTTGCTCTTGAAGCAATGGTTCTACTGTTTTGATTAGAAATCCCAAGTATTTCAGATATTTCCTCATAATTATATCCTTCAATTAGATTCAAACTTAATACTGTTCGATAGCTATCATTCAATTTTTTCATATTCTCAATTATTTGCTTCACACTTGTATTTGTATAGTCTACCGCCTTTTCATGCATCATATCATCCAAATAAATAGCAGTTGAATCAAATAGTTGATTATAATTTTTCCTGCTTCTCAGATGACTAATTGACTTGTTTATTACAATCCTTTTTAACCAAGCACCAAAACTAAATTCGCTTTTGTAATAATCCAATTTGGTAAATGCAGACAAAAAAGCGTCTTGCATTATATTTTCAGCCTCTTGTATATCAGAAACTATCCGGTAGGCTGTATTGAACATACTATTACAATACCTATTATATATAATCAATTGAGCCCTATTGTTTCCTTTTTTACAATCAGCTATTAAATCACCAATGTCAGTTTTATCATATCGCATTCTATAACCAAGATACGCAAATTATAGATAAGTGTTACACTAAAGGGAAATAAATGAATAGAATCTAATTAGTATCTGCAAAAAAACACAGTATCCTTTTTAACCATGTTTTAGGTTAAAAAATAATTTTTTTAATAAGCAAATGAATTTCGAATATCGACTATTATTGAACTCCGATTTTTGAAGAATATGAACCAAGGGGTTGGAGTCCCGCTGAACATCGGAATGGCTTGGAGTGGTGAGGGGGGTTGGGATTGAAATAAAGGTTTTTAACCTCTTATCGACTGGATAAGCTTTTTCGCCAAGAGGTCAAAGACACTTTGGATCAATGTTTGAGTGTAGTTTTACAAAGAGAAGAAGCCCATTCGAGTTGAAGGTCTCTGACCTCTCAACAATACACAACATCAAGAACTGATACCTTTGAGTACTATTACTTACTCTCTACCTCTTTAGCTGCATAATATGCGGCACCTATTACTCCGGCAGCATTTAGAAATTCGGAAGGAATAACAGGAACTTCAGTTTTTAAATACGGGCTATATTTCTCTAGTTTTTTGCTTACTCCGCCACCTAAAATAAATGCAGAAGGAGACAATAGCATATCCAGATAATTTAAATATTCATTTAACCTTTTCCCGAATTTTTTCCACGACAACTCTTTTTCTTTTCTAGTTTTATTGGATGCATAGTACTCAGCCGAATCTCCTTTGAATTCCACTTTACCAAATTCCGAATTGGGAATCAATTTACCGTCATAAATCAGTGCAGAGCCTATTCCGGTACCGATTGTTAAAAATATAACCAGTCCCTTTCTATCCTTTGTCTTACCGTAAACAGCTTCTGCAATACCTGCAGCATCGGCATCATTCAGAGGGAAAAATTTAAATCCTATCAGCTCTTCAAATTTTTTCGCTATATCGACGTGTAACCATGATTTGTCAATATTAGATGTGAACTGAACTATTCCTTTTCTTATCAATGTAGGAAAACCAACACCGATATACTCTCCTCTATAGTCCAGTTTATCTATAATTTCCGTTATTGTTAAAGCCATATTCTCAGCAGTAGAAGGCTGTGGGGTAAGCACCCTCACTCTTTCTGTCAATAATACACCTGTTTCTGTATTTACAATAGCACCTTTAATTCCCGTGCCACCAATATCCAATCCTAGTACTTCCATAATTATTTTATAACTTTTACTTTCATCCAAATATCTTCCTCAGGTCTATCAGATCTGTTCTTCTTAATCTTTGCTATTTTATCTATTACTTCCAGACCACTGATAACTCTACCGAATACCGTATAATCTCCATCTAAAAACGGCGTACCACCTATTTCTTTATAATCTTCCTTTTGCTTATCTGTATAATGAATTCCCTTTCTTTGCTCAATTTGTTTTAGTTGCGCATCTGTGAGTTTTGAGCCTTGAACAATAAAAAATTGAGAGCCTGAAGATTTTTTCTCCGGATTGACATTGTCACCCATTCTCGCAGCAGATAACGCTCCCTTTAGATGTATCAAATCAGGATTAAACTCTGCATCTATTTGGTATCCGGGACCACCTGAACCGAGTCTTTTATCCTTTGGAGCATTTTTTGAATTGGGGTCTCCACCTTGTATCATAAATCCATCGATAACTCTATGGAACAATAGCCCGTCATAAAATCCTTTTTCTGCTAATTTAATAAAATTATCCCTGTGTTTTGGTGTTTCGTCATAAAGCTCTACTTCCATATCACCATATGGAGTTTCTATTAATACCAAACACACAACAGGAGCTTGTATATGTACTTCTTTTTGCGTCTTAGATTTCTTTTTGCCTTTTTTCGCCACCAATTCGACGGTATAATTCCCTGACATCAAATATTTATGAGTCGGATTATCAACAGAGGACGTGTCTCCATCACCAAAGTTCCAATAAAACTTATCAGCTTTCTTTGATTCATTTTTGAACTTGATTTTAGCCGGAGCATTTGCCTTTTTACCATTTTCAACTACAAATTTTGCAACCGGTCTATTACAAGATGATACCAGTATAACTGCAAAAACAAAATATATTATTCTCTTCATAAATTTAATTTATTATTTTAATTTTCATAGTAATATTTTCTGCCGGTCTATCTCCCGGCACTTTTTTTACATTTGCGATCTTATCTATTACATCCATCCCGTCAATTACATAACCAAAGACCGTGTAATTATTGTCTAAAAACGGATATCCTCCCTCTTTGAGATATTTAGCTTTTTCTTCGTCGGTATATGTAAGCTTATTATATTGCTCGGCTTTCTTCAAATCCGCTTCCGTAAGTTTCTTTTTGCCTTGAACCAAATAGAACTGTGAACCGGAGTCAGGATTTCCTTTTGGACCTTTTCTGGCGGATGCCAATGCTCCTCTATAATGCAAAAGTCCTTTTAATTCAGGAGAAATTGTATATCCCGGACCATTTGCTCCAAGCCTTTTGCTTATCGGTGCATCTTTTGATTCCGGATCTCCTCCTTGTATCATAAAGTCATTAATTACCCTGTGAAACAAAAGTCCGTCATAAAATCCATCATTTACCAATTTGATAAAATTATCCCTATGTATTGGGGTTGAATCAGATAATTCAACTGTAATGTTACCAAATTTGGTCTCAATAACAGCTTGTCTTTTTCCTTTATTACAACTGCTCGCGATTAAGATAGTTACCAAAAAGAGAATAGGCAATAAGTATTTCATTTTTTATTCAATTTAATTTTAAATTGCAACATACAACAATAGTTATTTATAACATAAAATCAATAGAAATATTTTTTTATAATAAAACTATTTTGGATGCCTAGACATTGTCATTATAATCTTTTAAATCAAAATCTCGCTCAAAATATTCTATCGCGTTTATTTTTAAAATCTCCTGCCCCTCAATGTCGGATTTTGGCTCAAATGGTTTCAACTCATTCCAAACAGGCCAACCTTCATCATCGATTCCTGTCTCCTCAAAATATCCTTCTTGTTTTAGCACTTCACACATTCCCAATGTAGTAATACTCAATTTATCTTCCTTTGTATAATCATCTTGTATTTTACCAAGTTTCTGAATACCTATTAAAAAAAGTACAGTGTCTATATTTGGTAATATTTCCATCGTAAATTTGTCCTTAACAAAATGTTGAAGTTTTAGCCATTTAAAATTTAATTCCCAATTTTCCATACTATTTTTTTATGTCCCCCACTTGTATTTCAACAAAATCTTCTTTATTCAAATATTTATTTGCCAAAGCTATCAAAATATCAGCGTCTATATTACTGATTTCATCTACAAAATCTGTATAAAAGGATTTATTCAATCCTGCTAATTCAACCGTTTTGATAATATTCAAAGAATTAAGATTTCCATTTATCAATGAAAGAAAGTTTCCTTTAATATAGTTTTTTACCAATTGAAGTTCCTCTTCCTCTACTCTCACAGTCTTCAAAATATTTATTTCTTTGTAAGTTTCTCTTAATGTATCTTCTAAATATTGACTTCCTACATCTGTACTAATCATAAAATATCCATCCCTTATCATCATATCTATTGTTGAATAGATGCCATAAGTATATCCCTTGTCCTCCCTAATATTGGAGCTCAATCTGGAACCAAAATATCCGCCTAAAATAGTATTTAAAAAATACATCCCTGCATAATCTTCGTGATCTCTAGAAAACAACCTTCTCCCGATTCTTATAGCTGTTTGATGAATTCTTTCTGTATCGTATTTGCTAATACCAACTGTTTTCAGCGGCTTTTCATAATCAACTTTATTGATTGTCAAAGGACCATTGTCAAGATGACCTAAAGTTTCGTTAATAAGCTTTATTTTATTTTCATCAATATTTCCTGTTATAAAAATCTTACATTTATTTGTTGTATAATTATTTTGATGATGCTCAACTAATTGATTTGCTGTAATGGCTTTGTAGTCTTCCGGCATCGTATTATATCCATATGGATGATCAACTCCAAATATTTTTTCAGTAAAATGCCTATAAGCTAAAACCTCATTCTTAGACAATTCTACCTCAAGTTTTTCCAAAATCCTTATTTTAAATTTAGAAAGCTCATCATCAGGGAAAGCCGGATTTCTCAATACATCATCCAATATAGTAAGTACTTCTTCAAAATATTTTCCCATACAATGTATCTGAACAGTCGCCGTATCCATAGAGGCATCTGAAGTGAGAGAAGCACCGAAAAAATCCAATGATTTTGCAATTTGAGCAGAAGTCATTTTTTTTGTACCTTCTCTTAACAATACTGCTGTAGTTTTCGCAATAGCTCTATCTCTTTCATAAATTCTACCTGCATTAAAAACTACATCTATCCTCACGACATCTGGTTCAGGAGCCTGTAATATATGAACAGGAATTCCATTATCTAATGTTATTGTCTTGTATTCCGGTATTTTGAATGTTGAAACTTGATGTACAGCCGGTATCTCTATATTCATATTACTTCTTTAAGAAAACATTACTAAATTCTTCAAATCTTTTTGGGAAAAGAGCTTCAAAACTCTTTGGAAACATAAAAAAGATTGTAATCATAACAGGATACAACGAACTTGGTTCATATCCAATATGATTGATAACTGAATCTCTACTGATACCCGATACTTTTTCCATATCATGCCAAAATTGATTTTTATCGATACTTGATAAAGTTATCTTACTATTTAGTTTTAAGAAAATTTCTGCAAAAGCAAATAAACCTATATTGAATATCTTATTATTTACGTTTTGAGCTTGCATCAAATATTCAATATTGAATATTGCCATTTTGTCTTCATGATTGACTTCTACCGAATGTAAAAATTGCATTTCAGGAGTTGGAAAAGGGTGATTGTAAGCAAAATAATAATCGTATTTATCGTAGAGAAAATCTTCTTTGCGAAGCGTTAACTGTATTGCATTGGCTGCAATAATTAACTTCATGTCTATAGGTAAATTTTTTTGCTCCTCTCTGACCCATTTGAATTCTTTAGCTCTCATAAAAATATACACTCGATTCTCAAAAATCTTTTTATCTTCTTCGCTCAATGAATTATAGTAAGTAGAAGTCAATCGAAGAATCTCTTGTTCTTTGTCCTGCAATCTTTGAGGGTGTTTTGAATACCAGTAATAATCGATTTGAGGAAAAAAAACATGCAAAATTATTGTGATCAATATCACAATAAAGAAATAAATAAACGTATTGGGGTCATCTAAAACAAAAGTCAAATACCCGTAATAGAATGCAGCAATTACAAATGGCAAACTGATTAATGATGTTATCGAATGTATCTTCATTTTATTTTTTTCACAAAAATTACAAAAATACTAAAGAAATATTTGTTAATTACAAAAAAAGAGTATAATTTTGCAGCCGCTTAGAAAAATTATACACAGGTATAGTAAAGCATGGTACCCTAGCTCAGTTGGTAGAGCACAGGACTGAAAATCCTGGTGTCCCTGGTTCAATTCCTGGGGGTACCACAAAGAGATCGCTTCAAATCAATGAAGCGGTCTCTTTTTGTTTATTGTTAAATGCGTGTTACTCAGTCTCCTATATGAAGTATGGCATCAGTAGGGGTCGTGAGCTTTCCCCCTTTTTCTATTTTGAGATGTTTGCAAAATCCATTGTTTAGCAAGATACATTCAGGAGTATTTTTCGGTATTATCACATCATCGCTCAATGTGGGTATACCGCAATCCCAATTTGTGCTTATACCCCAAAGATTGTTAGTCTCTCCTGTCCAATGTATGGTTTTTACCGGCACACTCTCTTTGATGATTGTATGTTTTGCACATAGCCACAAATCCGGATCAAATTGTGCTGAAGTAGGTTCAAAATCAGGAAATGAAAAGAATAGAGTGTCATCAACAGTTCTTTGATTAAATACTATCAAGGTATCGTTCGTACCATCACTAAATTTGATAGGTACGGGCATTTCGAAAAAAGTTCCTAAATTAGCAGAATGGGTTTGAGTTATCTCCACGCGAAGTTTATTTCCACAAGCAGCATCGACTGACCATTTGACATGATAATTAGGCCATCCTTCTCCGTAAAACCAATCATCAAAAAACTCATCTAAAACCGTATCGCCGGCAGTTTCCAGATGCGCCTGTAAATCTTTTGTCAATGCAAAATCATAAGCCAAAGCGGGGTCATTGACATAATCGTTCAACCCGGTAAAGAAATTATCATCACCCAAAATCCATCGGAGCATATGGAGCAAATATGCGCCTTTATTGTACGTTAGTCTGGAACTAAATATTCTATTGACATCAATTGTATCAGGACAATAAACAGAACCTGTATCAATGCTGGTAGCACTATTTTTTTTGCTGTTCAGCCAGTCGTGAAAAGATCCTGACTGAATACCTTCTTCTTTGGTCAATCCTTCAAGATATGTTGCGAAGCCCTCATTCAACCAAATATGATGCCAACTCCCACATGTCACCTTATCCCCAAACCATTGGTGTGCAAGTTCATGAATCAATATATAGTACCACCATCCTCCCATAAAAGTCATAGAGGAATGTTCCATACCTCCTCCAAATCTACATTGAGCATGGCCGTATTTTTCGTTTTCAAAAGGATATGCACCAAACTTCTTTATAAAGAAATTCATAACCGTATCCAGATTCTTTGTGTTTTGATGTGCAGTGGCAGAATCGCATGGAAATACATAATTGAGCACTTCGAGTTGACCTCCATTATAGAGGTCAAATGTATCCTTATATATAGAGTATTCCGAAGCAGCGAATGCAACTAAGTATGCTGGTATTGGGTATCTGTGTTTCCAATGATCCGTTACTTTATTTCCGGATGCAATCGTATCTCTGCTTACCAAAATACCATTACTACCTATATGATATGATACAGGTGCTGTGACATACATATCAATCGAATCAATTTTGTCCGTTAAAACTTCTTTGCATGGCCACCAATTTTTAGCTCCATAGGGCTCGGATAAGGTCCACATTACTGAATCTTGTGATGAACAAGTAGTGTTTTTGGTTTGAAATGCTCCAAATCCACCTGCTTGTGGTGAACCGTGATAAAATACCGTTATGGAGTCCATTATTCCGGTGCTAAGTGAAGTTCCAAAATCCAAACGTAATTCGGTAGATGTTGAAAAAGTATAACTGATACTGCTACCGTGATATTTAGTCGAATCAATAATCATATTATCTCTAAAATCAAAATAAATACTACTTATATCCTGCACCGGAACAAAGTAAGTAGTAACATTCCCCTTGATAAATACAACAGAAGGATCGTCGATCGTCAATTCCAATCGATGATACTTTATATCGTACTGTGAAGTATTTGCAGAAGAACGAAAATTGATTTGAGAGCGGCTTCTCTCATTCACTTCCGGTTTTTCAACAATGTTTTGTGAAAATATAATATTTGAAAAGAATAGAACAGATAAAGTAAAAAATAGTTTACGAATAATACCCATTATTTTAGATTAAATCAATTAACATTTGGTTAAAGCGGCTAATATACAAATTAACAACCGTATTAACTCAATATCTTCAATATATCTTTCCGGCTAATTTTTATTTTGATGTGTAGGCAAGGGGAATATGATACTTATTCTATATTAGTGTCCGCACAAAAGCCAAAATATAATTAATATATTTTCTTACAGACACTACTTATATATAATATTAATAACTTAACTATTTCATTATTATATTTTATGTTTTAGCATAAATCTGTTTATCTTTGTAGTAATGTTTTGCTTATTAATAAAAAAACAAATTAAAATTGGAAAAGAATAATAAACAAATGGTATTTACAGATGCTTCTATGTTGATAACAGAAGCTTGTGTAAAAGCAGGGGCTGATGTGTTTATAGGATATCCTATCACACCTTCCAATAGATTCTATCAATATGGAACTCAGAGATTCCCTTCATTTTTAGCCGGTCCGGATGAGATTACCGTAATGCAATGGATGGCAGGATATTCAGCAGCAGGAAAATTTCCTGTTTCTGCTACAGCTTTCCCGGGTCTTGCTCTTATGACAGAAGGATTAAATATGGCTTATGCAATGGAATTACCCATGCTTTTGATACTGACTCAAAGACTTGGTCCTAGCACCGGGTCTGCAACAACGGGAGCCCAAGGCGATTTGATGTTTGCTAATGGTGCTATTTCCGGGCACTATCCAATTCCTGTTTTTAGCCATTCTGAGTTTGAAGACTCTTGGGATATGACATACGAAGCTATTAAAACTGCGATTAAATTCAGAACTCCTGTTATATTACTTACTTCCAAGGAACTCGTGATGACAAATAAAAGTTTTGATTTATCTCAGCTAAAAGAAATAAAACCTGTTGAAAAGTTTTCAACAAAGGTAGAAGAGCCTTACAAGCCGTATAAAACAGGAAAAGAAATGGTTCCTCCCTACATTCCATTGGGCAATGATAAATATCAAGTAAGAGTAAATGCTTCAACACATAATGACGCAGGATTGATAAAGAAAAACGATCCGGAGTCAATGGCAAATACCCGTAGATTAAAGGAAAAATTTGAAAAAAGAATTGACGAGATTACTTTTTATGATTTTGATGACCAAGAAGGAGCGGATAAATTGATTGTTACTTACGGTATATCAGCAGATGCAGCCAGAGATGCTATAACTGAACTTAGAGATTCTGGTGAGAAAATAGCGCTTTTGATTGTAAAAACGATGATTCCTATTCCACCAAAAGTAATGGAAATAATGGATAGATTTGATAGTGTGATTTTTGTTGAAGAAAATATTGGAGGTATATACAAAGAAATTATCTACGGAAAAAATGCTCCGATAAAAGTTAGTACAGTAAATAAAATCGGTAGTTTGATTAGTCCTTCTGAAATAGTTAAAGCAGTAAAATAATGACAAAAAATAAAATTTTAAGTAAAGTCAAAATGCCTTTCTGCCAAGGATGTGGACACGGTATTATAGTTAGAAGTATTGCCAAAGCAATGGAACAATTGGGATATTCAAATCACGATACTATCATTGTGAGTGATATCGGTTGTAGTGGACTTGTTGACCCTTTATTTGACACTCATTCCATACATGGCTTACACGGAAGGGCTCCTGCATTGGGTGTTGGTGTTTCATTGGGATTGGACAATCCTAATAAAAAAGTCATAGTTATACAAGGTGATGGTGGAGTTACAATAGGTCTTCAACATGTACTGGAAGCAGCTAGAAGAAATATTGATATAACTCTTGTTGTAATGAATAATCTTCTCTACGGTATGACAGGTGGTCAAATAAGTGGCCTTTCTACTCAAAAATTTAAAGAGCAAAGACATTTTGAAGTAGATGTTCCTCCTTTTGATATTGTCAAATTAGCTCACGCTTCAGGTGCTGCATTTAGCGCTAGAGCAACTTCGATTAAAACTTATACTGATATATTAAAAGACGCAATCGAAGTAAATGGATTCTCAATTGTGGAATTCTCCAGTCTTTGTACTTCTTATGCATTTAAAAAACTCGATGAACTTCAGGAAGTATTTGAAGAAGCGGAAGTGTACAGAAATGAAAGAATTCCCGTCAGAGCACATCATAAAAAAACAAAATCACTATTGAACAATTTGAAAATCATAGAAAAAGAATTTGATTCAAAGATAGAAAAAAGAGCAGGAATAGTATTGGCAGGTTCTGCAGGTGGAGGTGTACAATCGGCAGCTAAATTATTAGCTACAACAGGAATGTTTTCAGGACTTCACAGTACAATGAAAGGCGAATATCCTGTAACTGTAGGAACAGGATTTTCGATTGCCGAGGTGATTCTTTCGACTACTCCAGTAAAATATACGGGGCTCGAAACACCAGATGTAGTGATTATCGTATCAGATGATGGATGGAATAAAATCAAAGGAAATATCAAAGAAAACAGTACAATCATCTTGGATAATAGCTTGAAAAATGAAGAGACTGAAAGTTTGAAAAACAAAGTTGTTTTCGGTGACTTTAACAGGGCAGCAGGTAAAAGAGGAGCAGCTTTAGCAGCATTAGCCTATTGGATAAATGACTCGGGAATGATGGATATTGAGGCTCTGAAAAAATCAGTTAGCTCACATAAATATTCCAAGGTATTGCTAGAAGCAATTGAAGCAAGATTGACGGTTTTTATATAAACCACTTTTTTACGTGCAAACACGTCTAAGGATGTCTAAAAAGATTGGTTTTTGAAAATCAGTTTTCGCCGCAACCCTAAAGGGTGGCTTATTTTCAATGATTTACCCTTTAGGGATAGGGGCAAATAAATCATTGAAAATCATTTGGGATGCTTTTTAGACAGCCTCTTGGGGATGGGTTCTGAGATTATAGCGAAAAACATCTCTTCACGTATTACACCGTTGAGAGGTCAAAGACCTTCAACTCAAAGGGAGGATTCACTTTCTTAGCAAATTTCCTTTTTTATTCGATAAGAGGTTAAAAACCTTTATCTCAAAGGGACAATACCTCTTGACTCAACCACTCTTACCACCCTGAGCCAAAGTGTCTTCGACCTCTTGGCGAAAAACTAAACTCCCACACGCATCGATAAGAGGTTAAAAACCTTTATCTCAAAGTTGCAACACCTCTTGACTCATTTACACACATTCTTTAACTTCAAAAATCAGAGTTCATTAATCAGTATTCGATATTCCGTTATTCATATCCTCATTTTTTCTTGACTCAACCTCTCTCACTCCCCTGAGCCAAAGTGTCTTCGACCTCTTGGCGAAAACAAACTCACCGACCTCTCTCACCACCCCGAGCCAAAGTGTCTCCGACCTCTTGGCGAATAAAAAATCCACCCCCAAACCTCATATCACAAAACACCACCCACATATCACATTAAATAATTTTGCAATTTATATTCATTTTATTTGCATAGTATTAAAATATTACGTAATTTTGCAATATGAAATATCTTAATTGATGTCTCTAGTCGTTTTTCGCACACCATATATATATTATAAGTTGTGTGAAAAAACAAAAACACAGTAAACTGTTAAACCCTACCTTGGACATTATTTGCCGGTTCCGGCAATTTGATAATATATTATACTCAATATAATTTAATAACTCAAAATTTTTAAAAATGAAGAAATTTAACCTATTTGGAAATTTAGGAAAAAGAACAAGAAGACTCTACGGAGTGTTGTTTCTTTTCGCTATTATTATGTCGTTAAGTACGACATTGCAAGCAGACTGTACTTTGAGCACCTTAGACACATTAAAAACTTATGTGACTGATAACTGCCAAGCAGAAGTAAGCATGCAAGCACTACTTTCAGATGGTGGAACTGCATGCGACACAGATCCTGCTCATTACACAATTACAGTATATTCAGATGCTAACGGATTGAATATAATAGATCAAGGAGTTGGTGTTCCTGCTGTAATCCCATCAGGATACGTAGGTCAAACTGTTTATGGTAAGATTGAACACGACACTCCACAGCAAAATGAAACAGGGTTAATTCCAATACTGGTATTTGATACAAGACCACCTACCATTTCTTGTTATGGCCAGACTTCTACAATGACAGGAACTTTGGTAGCAGGAGACCCTACTTATACCAGATCTTTCAGTAATCATCCTTCTACATCAGCGAATTGCAATACAACAGGTACTGCAGGAGTTCATTATGATGTATATGAATTTACAATTGATAAAGCGGATAATTATACATTTGCTTTGGATGGTTCTGCAGCTGCCGGTGCTCAATTTTTTGTAGCATTGTACGAAAATAACTTTGATCCGGCAAATGTATGCGACAATTTCTTATATGATGACTACGCGGGAGCTGCGGGTGGTAATGATACCATTCCGACTATTAACCTTACGAATGTAAATGGAAAATACTTTTTGGTAACAACAACAGTTGGCGCCGGACAAACAGGAGATTACACTTGGACATTTTCTAGTGCAAACGGCGGCAAGGTATTTGGTAAAGGAGCTACATGTGATTATACAGTATATTGCTATGACAATATAGACGATAAAGTAAAAGTAATTGGGTTTGATAATTGCGATAATCCTACACAAGTAATTCTTACAAATGAAGATGTAAATGAAAATGATTGTTCTGCGGGATTTACACCGCATTCTGCTATTAGAACAATTGATAGAACATATGTTGCAAAAGATTTAAGTAACAATACATCCACCCCTCTGGATGTACATATAGTTGTGGACAGAATTCCTGATGCTATATTCTACACAAGCATTTTCTTCCCTGATGACAAATTGGTAACTACCCAATCAGCTATAAATTGTGACGCAACTTTTCCTACAGATGTGAACGGCCAGCCATCTCCTGATTATACAGGATGGCCTTATACCGTTTTGGATGGAGACACTACTATATTGAATCCGTCCTCCAATCTTGGATGCGGTTTAACCATTACTTACAATGATTATGTCCCTACACCAACAAAATGCAGAAAACAAATAGTGAGAGGCTGGGAAATACATGAAGTACTATGCAATTATCCACCAAGATTATTACCTAATATACAGACTATAGAAATAGCAGATACAACTGCACCGGTAATCACCTGTTCTGACGATGTAACAGTAAATACAAATCAATTCGACTGTTTTGACAGCTATGCTTTTCCGATTCCTACTGTAAATGACAATTGTCAAGCAAATGATTGGACTTGGGCGGTAAATGTAATCAATAGTGAAGGAGAATGGTATGTAAAAAATGCTCAAACAGAACATCCATTCGTACGTAATCTTCCGGTTGGAGAAAACCATGTGACATATACTGTTACTGATGCCTGCGGAAATAAAACAGATTGTAAATTTGATGTGACAGTAGAAGACAAAATAGAACCTGTTGCTGTTTGTCAAACTTTGACCACAATCTCTTTGACTTACGACGGGGAAGCTCAACTTCCTGCTTATGCAGTTAATAGCGGAAGTTACGACAATTGTAGTACTGCTTCCCTTGATTTTAAAATTAAAAGAATGGAACAAACCTCTGCTCCTTTTACTGATTTTGTTACATTTGATTGTAGCGATATCGCCGGTAATAATTGGATGGTTGTTCTTCAAGTGAAAGATGCTGCCGGAAATATCGGAACATGTATGGTTAGCATAGGAGTTCAAGATAAACTAGCGCCTTCTATCACTTGCCCTGCTAATCAAGAAGTAGAATGTGATCATATATATGAACCGGATAGTTTAACAAAATATTTCGGTTGGCCTACAGCGCATGATAATTGCAATTTTGTAATCACAACAGATTCTACCGAAGTACCACATGAATGCTATTCAAATCCTGTGAGAACTATTACAAGACATTTTACAGCCACAGATGATGGTGGCAGAACAGATGAATGTACACAAACTATCGATTTTGTTAGAACTAAGTATTTCGGATATTCTGCAGGTTTTACCAATAGTACAGGATTTGGAGCCATAACTTGGCCTGAAGACAAGACCTATGATACTTGTATGGATCCTAGTACTGCTACCGACCCTACAAGTCCATTGCATCCAAATACGACTGGCTGGCCGATTTTGGATGAGTCTTCTTGTGATTTGGTAAGTGGCAATAATTATGAAGACCAAGTATATATCGACAACGACAATAACCCAAGCAACAATTCATCCTGTTTCAAAATAATCAGAACATGGACTGTACTTGATAATTGTCATAGAGTTAAGGGTAAGTTTGTAACTTGGACTTATGACCAAGTGATATTTGTCAATAATAGTGTGGATCCTACTATTGAAGCTACTCCTGATACTTCTGTTTGTACTTATGATACGACATGTACTGATGGACATATTGACCTTCAATATACTTGTCATGATGATTGCACGACAGATGATAATATGAAGTGGAGATATTATATTGATTATAATAATGATAATGCTGTTGGAATGTGGGACGATTCATCTTCAATCCACAACGGAAACCAACTGGATGCCAGTGGTGATTACGCAATAGGTACACACAAAATACTTTGGCAAGTATGGGATCAGTGTGGTAACAGCACAGTTCAAGAGCAATTGGTCACAATAGTAAATTGCAAAAAACCTACACCGATTTGTATAGCAAATCACGTTGATCTTACCAATATGCCGGGAGGACCAGCTGCTATGATGAGTGCTGATATGTTCAATAATGGTTCAAATCATACCTGTGGTTATAGATTGATATATTCTTTCAGTGCAGATACATCTGATAAAGTAAAAACATATTTTTGTAATGACCAAGGACTACAACCGGTACAAATGTATGTAACTGCTGTTCTACCTAACGGTTCAATTGTATCTCAGGATTTCTGTGAAACTACTTGTGATGTCCAGGATAACTTTGACGTATGTCCTGACCCATTGACATATGGCACGGTATCAGGATCAATACTTACTGACGATGATAAAAAAGTAGAAGGAGTGAAAATCAATCTTTTGCATAGTGAATTTGCTCCAATAGCAACAGATAAAGACGGTCAATTTACCTTTGAAAATGTTGAGAACAACAGAAATTATATTGTTGAACCTAGTTTCAAAAATGATTATCTAAATGGTCTTTCTACTTTGGACATTGTTATATTACAAAAACATTTATTGGGAATCAAGAAAATCAAGTCTCCATACGATTTAATCGCAGCTGATGCCAATAATGATAAAAAGCTTTCAGCATCCGATATCTTGTTATTGAGAAAATTGATATTAGGCTCAAAGAATGAAATCAAAAACAACACTGCCTGGAGGTTTATAGCAAAAGACTTTAAATTTAGTAATATAAAAAGAGCTATGGCTGAAGATTTCCCAAATAGTTTCAAAATAAATAATTTGACAAATGATCAAATCGTTGATTTTGTAGCTATCAAAGTAGGAGACTTAAGCGGCGACGCCAAAGTCAATAATGACGAAGTCGAAGGAAGATCAGAAGAGACTATTTCATTTGTAATTGATGATACACGTTTTAATACCAATGATATGGTAGAAATTCCTGTATATTCCAAAGATATTACAGATATTCAAGGTTTCCAAACAACTATGTCATTTGATGTTAATAAATTGGAATTTGAGGGTATAGAATCCGGCTTGTTCAATATTGATGAGCGCAATTATGCGATAAATAGAGTGAATAGAGGTTACTTGCCTGTAAGTTGGGATAATTCAGAAGAATTGTCTCCTAAGGATGATCAAGTATTATTTACATTAATATTCAAAGCTATAGGATCAAGTACTACAAATCAAGTATTGTCATTCAATTCAGATGTCACAAAATCAGAAGCGTATAATTCAGCTTATGAGGTGTTTAATGTAGAATTGGATTACAGATCAGGAGGCAAGGATGATTTTGTATTGATGCAAAATACTCCAAATCCATTCTCAAACAGTACCGTTATCAAGTTTAGTAATCCTAACGAAACCACATATGAGCTTAATGTTTTTGATTTGACCGGTAAATTGGTTTACAAAACATTTGGACATGCGCAAAAAGGTTTGAATTCAATAACTATTGACAAATCCAAGCTCAATGTATCAGGAGTATTGTACTATACCGTGAGCACAGATGTAAATACAGCTACCAAGAAAATGGTGGTATTGAAATAAATGAATTTTAATCCCGTGAATTCATTAATATTTTAAATTTCTTGAAATAGAAATTTCTTCAGAAGCCCTCTCTGCAAAAATGTAGAGGGGGCTTTCTGATTATTAGTAGAGTAGAGCCTGACAGCCCTATAATAATTATCTACACAAAGATAACAATAATAAAGAACTGTCAGCACCCCCTTCATCAAACCGTGCATGAAGTTTTCCCTCACACGGCTTACCGA
>JALVAD010000444.1 GCA_027011385.1 Saprospiraceae bacterium
GTAAAATATTTTATTATGAAAAAGATAAGCATTGTTTTACTATTGGTTTTTATATTTTTATCTTGTGGTGATAATTCATCAGACTTAAGGAACACAAACGATAAAAGTATGATTTATGGAACGTGGGAAGATGTTACTACTTCAAGTGCTCCGGGAATTGGATTGACTTTTAAATCGGCTGTTTTTACTTTTTATGATGACGGAACATATTCCGTAGATAGTTTGGTGTCTCCACTTGATATTTTTAAAGACGGTAAGTGGGACTATGATGAGGAAGAGAAAATCATCACTTTTCATGACAATGAGATCCCTGATTCCTTGGTTGAGAGTAATGATTGGGAAAAATATAAAGTAAGTAAAACATGGGAGATATTGGAGTTGTCCGGGAAAGATATGAAAGTAAATTATAAAATTTACAGAAAAGAAGATTATATTTATGATAAGAATACCAATGAAGTGATTGATACTGTTAGTCCCATTAATGTTGTTATGTCTCGAGATTTTATAAAAATTAATTAAAGAGTAAATATATTTTATACTCACGAGAAGTTATTACAAAGGGATAATTACATTAAACACCCTCAAATTTTATATTAGGTTCAAATATTTGCACACAACCATTATGCCTCATATTGTCATCTTGATAATAAAAGGTATATTATGGCTATCGAATTTAAAAGAAACAGAACCCCGAGAAGATCATCAACCGGTTCAATGGCGGATATAGCATTTTTGTTGCTTATATTCTTCCTTGTGGCAACAACTATTTTTGATGAGAAAGGAGTGAAAAGTACTCTTCCGGAATGGAAACCCAATGCAAGAACAACTGCAACACATGTAGATAATGTCATTAAGGTATTTGTTAATGGGAAAAACCAAGTTCTTTTTCAGGACAAGGCTATTCCTAAAAATAATTTTGAAAAAACCATATCAGACAATTTGACTTTGTTGATGAAAAAAGATGATGAAGTTGAGCTAACTGTCAGTCTTGGATATGATAGGAGCACCAATTACGGCTTGTACTTCTCTATACTTAGCGGTATTAAAAACGCATTCAAAAATGCTTATGATGAATATGCAATGTCAAAATTCAAGCATAAGTTTGATGAATGCAGTAAAACGGAAAAAGAACAGATATTCAGTGCCCTTATATTTAGTGTTTGGGAAATGCCGGTAACTGATTATTTGGCGAAGGGGAAGTAGGAAATGGTGTAAGTTAGCCCAGAAAGATAAGAGTGTTTTTGGTAGAGAAAACCTATAAGGTTTGGGGGAGGGAAAAGAGTCGTCAAGACTATTTTGAAACCATTTTATAAAAATGATATTTATTTTCCTTAGTCAATATACAAAAGCTAAATATTTTCGTTATAATATTGATAGCTAGTGCGCCGCGCAAAAATTGACTACATATTCCCACTTATTTCTTGTGCGATACACGATCTAAATTTTTGTTTTTTTTACAAATAAAGCATACCGTCTATGAAACTTTTCTACACATTATTATTTGTCACCGGAATTGCAGTTATTGGAATTAATCAAGAGTTGGTTACTAATTTTCAATCCAAAGGAAGTTTTGAACATAGTTATTTGCAATCTGTAGATTCGATTAATTATTTGGTAAATGTTGATTTTAGCAATCAATTGAGTGTTTATAAAGTAATATCCAAAGATTCTGTTCGATTTTTACATTCCGGGCAATTTGAAAACTTGTACAACAACAAAATCATTAAGTTTAAAGGTAGTTTGATGTTATTTGATATTCCTGGATTTTTTATAGCTTATGATTTTATCAAAGACGAAATAAGAAAAGAGCCAATTCCTAAGGATTATTTCTTATATAATTGGAAATTTGAATCAGATACAAGTGTGTATTTTGTAAT
>JALVAD010000445.1 GCA_027011385.1 Saprospiraceae bacterium
GTGATAATATAATTACTGTTTTTGGTAAGATAATGGGATTGATTATAGCGATTATCGGTACAAACATGGTGATTGGAGGAGTAAAATTAGCTTTTGATATATAATAAAGTAAATGATAGAATAATCATCATGAATCATGGGCTTTAAATATAGAAATATTTGTCAATAATGAAGATTAAATTAAACTTTAATGTTCTCCAAACAATAGTAGATTATGAATAGTTTATTGGTTTTAGGAATTGCTTTTGTAGTTATTTATGACTTCACTAATGGATTTCATGATGCTGCTGATATGGTTGCAACGGCGATTGCTTCAAGAACAATGACACCGGGTATTGCAATTTTTATTGTAAGTTTATTTACTTTTTTAGGTCCATTGCTGGGAGGTTTGGCTGTTGCAAATACAATAGGGGAATTTGTCCAATTGCAAGGGACAGAAAAAAATATTGCTCAAAGTGTTGTTTTTGCTGCAATTTTGGCGGCTATTTCTTATAATTTGATTACTTGGAAATTTGGTTTACCTACATCTTCTTCAAATTCTTTAACAAGCGGCTTAGTAGGTGCTGCGATTTTTTCATTGGGAAGCAATCATGTCAATTGGGGATTTTCGGAAATCCTAGATGGGAATATTGTTGGTTTTATGAGAATTATTGTCGGAATAGTTTTTTCGCCATTAGCCGGATTTATAGTCGGTTTTATTATTATGAAAATAAGTTTGAGACTTTTGAAACGCTTAACCGCCAAATCAAAAAAAATTGTTCTTTTTACCCAATATTTGACTGTGAGTTGGTTAGCATTTAGTCATGGTACAAATGATAGCCAAAAAGGTATGGGTATAATAGGCATGCTATTGCTGGCAAATAGTATATATCCTACTTTTACAATACCTCTTTGGGTGATATTGCTTTGTGCCACATCAATAACTTTGGGTACACTGTTTGGTGGTTGGTCAATAATCAAAACAGTTGGATTTGATATATACAAAGTTAAACTTATTCATTCCGTTGCAGACCAAATAAGTGCGGCAGCAGTTATTTTAGGATCTTCTCTAATTGGTGCCCCTACCTCTACAACTCAGGTTGTAACAACCTCTTTGATGGGAGTAGGAGCAGCAGAAAGGCCAAAACATGTTCGCTGGACAGTAGCAAAGTCTATATTTAAAGGTTGGCTATTAAATATTCCTATTTCATTTATACTGGGGGCTGTTTTCTGTTTCATTTTGCTTAATTTGATAAATTAATTATTATGCTTAAAAAATTAAAAGACTGGATATTACCTAAAGAGATTGATTTTTTTGGTTCTTTATATAAACAAAGTATTGCCACTAAAGCTGTAATTGAGAAATTAATTGAATACTATTCAAGTGATTCTAATATGGATCATGATGAGCTATTCTCTCTGATCGAAGAAGCTAAGAATCTGCGTAAAATACATATAAAAGAACTTAACAGTACATTTATTACACCTGTTGACAAAGAAGCTATTAGTAGGGTTTATACTCACTTGAATTGGATTGTATTAAGTATCAAGCATTTAGTAATTGAGGCTGATATATATAAAATCTTTGATCTAAAAGATTATAAAAATATATTGGATATCTTACTCAAAGAAATTAATGAATTAACTTCAGGCATCAAATATTTATCAAATAAAAATTATGATAAAATACTTCTTTCGATTGATAAAGTAATTAATTTTGATGATAATTTGATAAAGGAATATGCTTCTGCGTTGGCTATTATATTTCAAAAAGCTGAAAAGGGTCAAATGGAGCAAAAAGAAATTTTATCTCAAATAAAAGAAATAAGTAAAAGAATACATTTTTGTGCAAACTATTTAGAAGATATCGTTTTTAAATTAAACTAAAATTATA
>JALVAD010000446.1 GCA_027011385.1 Saprospiraceae bacterium
GCATTAACCAACGGAACCTATTACACCGGAACAGACGGAACAGGTACGCAACTCCATGCAGGGGATAATATCACAAGTACGCAAACCATTTATATCTACGCCACCAACGGCACTTGCGATAACGAAAGCAGTTTTGATGTTACCATTAATACAACGCCTGCGGTCGATACGCTAACCGACGTAACCGCTTGTGATTCTTATACGCTACAAGCATTAACCAACGGAAACTATTACACCGGAACAGACGGAACAGGTACGCAACTCAATGCAGGGGATAATATCACAAGCACCCAAACAATTTATATCTACGCCACCAACGGTACTTGCGATAACGAAAGCAGTTTTGATGTTACGATTAACACGACGCCTAGTGTCGATGTGCTGAATGATATAACGGTTATTAATGAATATGAATTACCTGTATTATCAGCAGGCGATTATTATACCGATTCACAAGGGCAAGGAACGCAATTGTATGCAGGGGATATAATTAATGTATCGCAAACGATTTATATCTTTGCTTCAAATGGCAATTGTACAGATGAAAGTAGTTTTGATGTCACAATTAAGTACAAAATGATTTATCCACATTTCTTTACGCCTAACGGTGATGGATTTAACGACACTTGGACGATTCACAACAGTGTTTTATTAAAAGATAATCCATTTATTTTCATTTATGACAGATATGGCAGATTGGTTGGAAAAATTAGAGCTAATATAGATCGGTGGGATGGCACTTATAACAATCGCCCGTTGGAAGCTGATGATTATTGGTTTAAAATAGTGGGGTATGACGGACAAATTTATTCAGGGCATTTTAGTTTAAAAAGGTGATATAATCAATTCATGGTCACCGAATTTGTCCTAGAATTTCTAATATTCTCTGTATTAAATTTTGTTTTAAGTAAGAGAACGACTGGAAGATGGTACTGGAATGATTCATATCTTTTGACATTAAATTACTGTCAATGATCGGGATTTGAAATGCAGAAATATTGATAATTTTCGATGCCCATTCATCTTTTATGCGAATAATAAATCCTTTTTCTTGAAAAACGCTTAGTGTATTTGGATAAAACAAAAGGATATCACTCAATTTATAACGTATGGCATAAGACGTCATTTGATATAAGTCTGTTTGTGAAATGCCGTTTTTGACATCGTCCACATCTTGATAGATTATTTTATATTTGGTATCTATGATATAATGTTTGTCATTAAATCGTAATAGCAAATCGGGGCGTAAATTGAAATTTTTTGTTTCATCCAAAAAAATACGGGTGGATTGGGCTTTGATAGACACTTCAGGTATTTCCCGTTGAATAAAACCATAAACAAAATCTTCGAAAATAGCTTCCATTGGTAAAAGAAATGCAAATATTTTCAAATCGTTTTTATAATGATAGGAAACGCTATTTGATAAAAACAAATAACAATAGTCGCGAACAGTTTCAAATTCTTTAAAAACCGGATTAAACTCAATTTTGGTACAATCTTCTGCATTTGCAGGTTCATTTTTTACTTCATCTAAAAGAAACAATATATCATTCAATATTTTTTTGTTTTCAAAATTTTGAGTTTGCCGGTGTAAAAGTCTGGTTACGTATTTAACAATCCTATTAAACTTATTGTCTAATACAAAAGCGTCATAATCACAATTGAGTTTATTCCATTGCCCTTTGGTTAAATGCCGATTAACATAATTAGAAAAGTTCAGATGCCCCTTTACATAAGGTAAATCCCTGTTAATATCTTCATATTGTCTGTATTGAATGGCACTTAATAATTTCCGTGTATATTTGGCAAAAAGGTAAATGAGAATTTCAAAAAAATCAGTTTTTAAGCCACCTAATCGGGTTATATAATTTGGAAACTTTATTTTATGACAATAGGATAACCACCAAAGAATGTGTAAGTTGATTCCTTGTATGTCGTTGGTAGAATATTCTCGACCGGAAATGTAAAATATTTTTGGTAAAAGATTGATTTTTATACCATTGTATTGGATAATACCCACATAATTATTGGATTTTAGTTGTCCGGTTTTATGTAAAAATTGCAAAAACTGTTGACTTTCTATTCGCTTTGTGTCAATAGATGGAAAGAAATCATTTTTATCCCTATTTTTCCATATTTCGTCTAAGAATTTTTCTAAATCCTCAAAGTGTTGATTATCTAAATCGACTTTATTTTGATATTCAAAAAGGTTAATACGCATCTATTTCATCAATTTGAATAGGCCAAGTATCATTTATCAAATTCAAACCTGCATTTTGCAAAAGGTTTGTTACTTCTTGACTATCGTTTAGATAGTACTCCATTAGTAACGGTATGACTTTATGATTAAAAATATCTGACAATTGATCATCTTCCGTCATAAAATAAGAATGTCCTATTTGAAAATCAAATCCTTTTGTTTTGATGATGTAATCATTTATTTTTTTAAGAATAGCTGCGCCTTTAATCCGTTTACCATTAATATCATACTTTGGATAGAAAGCCTCAAAATGAAAACGTCGCCGCAAAGCAATATCTAATAGAGCTATAGATTTGTCAGCGGTATTCATTGTTCCAAGAATGTACAAATTAGAAGGAACTACAAATGTATCTCCCGAAGGCAACTTGACTTGTAAAGGAATTTTTCCATGCAGGCGTTTGTCCGGTTCAATTAACGCAATGAGCTCGCCGAAAACTCTGGAAATATTTGCTCTGTTAATTTCGTCAATAATCAGCACGTAATCAGGGACTTGCAAAGAATTTATGCTTTTAAGGTCTTCTAGGGATATTTGTGATAAAATCTGCTTTTTTTCTTCGTAAGTCAATGTAGTTTGATTTGAAAAATTTAAATGCCTGTAATGGGAATCAGAAGATATCAATACACGTGCATATTCAAATAAAGCATTGGTAGCCATTTCTTTAAACAATCCGTCTTTATTTTCAAAGACCAATTCCTGATGGTGCGTATCGGGGCGTAATCCTTGAATAAAATCTTCATAACTAAAATTTTGATGAAACGTAATAAAACCGATCCGATTGTGTAACTCGCGATTGAAAATATGCAAAGCTTCGTCATAATCATTGATGATTTTTCCGGTGACAATTTCAGCAGCTATGCGAATGCTTTGATACGTTTTTCCGGTTCCCGGCGGGCCATACAAAATACTATTCAGTGGATAAAGGGTTGTTTTATGTTGTTGGCTGGGTTCTGACGGTTTCATTTTTACTTCATTTTTGACTCCTACCAAATTGGTGAGATATGATACAAATTTTTCATATTGAGCAATATTGGTCAATGTCTTAGTCGGAAGTTTTTCTTCACTATGCCACTCTCCCTTATTCTTCCACTTTACGGTTCTGCAACTCTTATATTCTTCTCTGTTTTCATCATAAAAATAGTCTGATTCCACAATGCCATATCCCAATAATGTATCTATTCCTCTCTTGGCAATTACGATATCACCGGGCTTTAATTGGTCTCTGAATTCAAAATTTGCATGTGCATCATTTCTCGGATCTGACTTGCCATATTTTTCAACCAAAGCAATTTTGATCTTTTTCTTGGTTTCTAGTTTTTTTAAATCACCTAATTCATCCCATCCAAGACACATTAAATTCTTCTGATGCATTTCATCCCATAGATAAGCTTGTTCCCCGGGAGCATACAGCCAAACATTAGCAGTTTTATAATTTTGCGCCAATTTTTCTAAGTATTCATATTGTTCTTGCGTAGCTCTTAAATTAGTACCTTGGTTGCCGGCATAAAAATCCTTAAATATCTCTATATTAGAAAGTTGCTTTTTTAAAATCGGACTGTCAGCTAAATTGAAATCAATAATTAAATCTACAATATTTTGAAGTTTTTCTTTACCATTTTCATCCATTTCCGTTGTTTCGTAAATATCACTTTTTACAGTTGCCAAAGCATAAACACCACTTTTATGACCGGTTTGCCACAAAATAACTTTATCCCCTTTTTTTATTCTTTTTTTATTTTGATTGATATCCCATGTATGATGATCCTCATCATTACGTAGAAGAGATGATGCTAAATCAAATATATTAGGATTGGCTTGAAATATCCAATAATTGCGCTGTTCCAACACTTGAAATAATATATCTTGCGCCAAAATCAAATGATTGGTTCCATCATAATATTCAGGAATCATCTTTTTTACCATTTCGATTAGCTCTTGATCTTTTTTAATATAATTCTCAATCAAATCATTGATTAATGATAAATAATGTACATATTTATGATTGGCATTTTTTGGAGTAATACCTAACAACTTGCAATATTCTTGGTAAAAACTCGACTTATAAAAAGTATATTTTTCAGGATATTTGTAGGTCAAATAGGCTGCCATAGCCCTTTCATCTTGATGGTGTGATAAGGTTTCTCCCATTTCTCTGTAAATAGCAAGCGTTTCTTTTCTAAAATTCTGAATACGAGGAGATAAATCTTGGCTTTCATCAAAAAGACGGGTAAATACTTTCCTTAAAGCTTCAGGTTTTTCCCTTGCTATATGTTTTATTACACTAACCGAATTGTAATAAAGCAAATTGCTAAAATCCATACTTTCTATCTCATTTGTAAAGTCAGGAGCGTCTGTATCAGGTCTTCCTTTGTATTCCTGAATCAATTCCCATTTGTATTTTTCATCAGTCAGATAATTATTATTGATTAATTCTTTGTAGGTTTCAAATATATTTAAAACTTGGAGGTTCATAGTTGTATTTTTATTAATTCACAAATGGATTCCCAAAGATATTAAAAAATAACCAACAAAAGCCATTTTGATAATGGTTTTTAATACAATCTCTTTTTTGGGATGATTTAATTTTAACACAACAGTCTATGAAATTTGAATAGTATTACTTCACAATGCATTTACTAATTTAAAAACTATACCGCAACCTAAAAGTAAGTATATTTCTCTGACGTATATTTGGAATATCCGCAAAATAGGATTGCCCGAAAATCTCCATTTCCCAATTGTCGGCAATGCTATATTGTATTTGCGGAATAAGAACTGTTAATTTGTTTTGGGTACCGTAAACCGTCCCGAATGACCACCGCCAAGCGGCACCGAAATTACCGCCAAACTGGTTGTAAAACGCCCAACGTGACGGAAATAGATTTTTAGCGCTTAAACGGCTGTCTAAAATGTTTAAAACCGCAAGCGGATCATTCGTGTCAAAACCACCATTATACAAACCGGAAACCATCCAATTGATGCCGTTTTTAAACGCATAATCCAAAGAAATGCTACCGACAAAAACCTTATTTGCATCTTCGATGAAATAACTGCTTTCGCCTTTAAATCCAAAGTTTTTCAGATTGCCTTCCCAGCCCAATCCCAGCATGGTACCGGTATAATATTTAGCAACAATCAGCTGATAATCATAAGATTTATAAACAGAATGAAAAGCAAAAGCAACAATACTTTGATCAGATTCAAATGTTTTATTGGAAGTATAAGCCACATCTAACTGAGACATTTCCCCTACATTGTAACGCAATCGTAAAGCATCGGTGCCGGGTTTTTCTTCGTAATCCATATCGAGAAAATTGGCAGAGTTAAAAATATCATTGGGATTCCAAACCAAGTTTTTGCCCCAATTAATCCGTTGGCGTCCCAGTGTCAGTTCAAAATTCTGATAAGTATAATCCAAATTGACCCGATCCAAATTGCTAATCATCAAAATATTGGGCTCTTCTATTATGTTATTAGATAGATTGACAAAACCTTCATCTTTGACCAAACTTTGACGGTAAAAAGGATTTTTGATTAAATCTCCAAAATACACACGATTGCGCAAACCGGCATTAAGGGTTATTTGTTCATTGACATATAAATGAAAATTAATCCGATTATGCCATAGATTATCGGTTAATAAATCTTTTCCATCGTGAAAATTCAGTGTATTGAGATATTTGACATAACCACCCCATTCAATATGTTTATGCCACCAATCCTGTTGGTCTTGGGCAAAAGCATTTAAACTTGTGATAAGAATAAGGAACCAAAACAGACGTTTCATAAGGCTATAATATTTCAGATTTGGATATATTTTGCGCAATATCGGACACGATTTGACCGTCTTCCAAAGTGATAATTCTTTTAGCGCGGTCAATAACCCGTTGGTCATGTGTCGAAAAAATAAAGGTAATTCCTTCTTCTTCGTTGAGTTTTTTCATAATATCCAAGAGTTGCGCCGTGGATTTGCTATCGAGATTGGCGGTAGGCTCGTCAGCCAAAACAAATTTTGGTTTGCTTGCCAGCGCCCTTGCCACCGCTACACGTTGTTGCTGTCCGCCCGATAATTGTGCCGGACGTTTGTCTAATTGTGTCCCCAAACCAACTTCGGTCAAGAGTTTGGTTACCCGTTGGCGTCGTTCTGCTTCGGACTTACCTTGCAATAGCATAATAAATTCCGCATTTTCATAAGCCGATAATACCGGAATCAGATTGTATGCTTGGAAAACAAAACCTATATGATGCAGGCGAAAATCAATCAATTCATTTTCCGATAAACCGGTTATGTTTTGCCCATTGATACTTACTTCCCCACCGGTAGCTTGGTCTAACCCCCCAATAAGATTGAGCAAAGTGGTTTTGCCACTCCCCGAAGGGCCTACAATGGCGGTAAATTCGCCTTGTTCAATGTTTAAATTTACACCGTCCAATGCCCGCACTTCCAATTCGGTGCCGGCGTTGTAATACTTTTTTAAATCTTTGGTTTCTATGACTTTCATATTGTATGGTTATTTGGTTATTTGGTTAACTGGTTATTTGGTTATTTGATGTC
>JALVAD010000447.1 GCA_027011385.1 Saprospiraceae bacterium
AATCAATAGGGGAGAAGTTAGTAATATTGATTATTTAAGAGTCCAAAAAATGAATAATCATGAAAACAGCGAATTGTTACTAAAGGAAGCTATGGGCTTGTCTAATACAAGTGAGCTAAAAAAGATAAAAGAATCCAAAACGAATAATATTATTCACTCAAGATACAAACAATATGCAGATGGTGTACGAATCGTCGGAGCAGATATTGTTACTCATCAAAGACAAGGGGGAATATTGGACGTGAATGGTGTTTGGATTAAAAAATTTAACAAAAGGAAAAGTCTTAGTATAAATGAGTCAAAAGCTGTAGATATAGCAATTAAAAGTTGTGGAGATGCAAAGTTTTATTGGGAAGTTCCAATAATGGAAAAAAGG
This sequence comes from Saprospiraceae bacterium, assembly GCA_027011385.1. Classification (GTDB taxonomy): domain Bacteria; phylum Bacteroidota; class Bacteroidia; order Chitinophagales; family Saprospiraceae; genus JADJGA01. The sequence goes on from JALVAD010000447.1 coordinate 377, forward strand.
CTGAAATCAGCAAATGGTAAAAATAGTAGCTATTTCCCGAAAGCAGAATTAGTTTGGTATGATAAAGACTATACGAAAAATCCGGATAGATATGTATTAGCTTATGCGACTACTGTATTTGTTTTTTCTCCGAGAGCAAAATATTTGATATATGTAGATGCTACTAGTGGAAAAATTATAAGCAAACACAATGTTCTTGAGCATATAAAAGTTCCCGGAAAAGGTACGGCTGTCTATGCAGGAAAAGTAGATATAACTGTTGATTCATTAGCACCGGATAACTTTGTACTAAAAGATGAAAAGCGTAACGGAAACACCACAATTACTACATTTGATGCGTCTGATTCTTTTGATCCTGTTGTAGTATCTGATGAAAATAATGTATGGGGTGAAGAAAATGAGATTGAGGATAGATCTGCCGTCGAAGCTCATTATGCTATTGAAAAAACGATTGATTTTTATTATAAATATTTTGGTAGGAAAAGCTATGACGACAAGGGTGCTGACGTAATTGTTAATGTACATGTAAAAGATGAAGGTAAGCCGTTGGCTAATGCTTTTTGGGATGGGCAAGCAGTAAATTTTGGAGATGGAGATCAGAATTTTCCGCATTCTTTTGCGCAATTTACAATTGCAGCACATGAATTTACGCATTCTATAACTGAAAAAGAGGCTAATCTTGCGTATTTTGCAGAATCAGGAGCGATAAATGAAGCAATGAGTGATATGTTTGCTATTACCATAGAGTATTTTATGCTTGATGGCAAGTACAATTGGCAAATGGGAGAAGAACTTGGTAGTCCGATTAGAGATATGTCGAACCCTAAATCTCTTAATATGCCATCTACTTACAAAGGAGAACACTGGCTTGATCAAGGAGATGTTCATGTAAATAGTGCAATAGCAAATTTATGGTATTACTATTTAGTTGAGGGAGGTTCTGGATTAAATGATGTGGGAAGCAATTTTATAGTGAATGGAGTAGGATTTGATAGTGCAAGCAAGATTATTTATGCTTGTTTAACAGATTATTTAACAAGTAATAGTGATTATGCTGATTTTAGAAAACAATCTTTACAAGCTGCCGTTGATTTATTTGGTGCATGTTCTTCAGAATATTTGGCAGTAGCAAATGCATGGTATGCCGTTGGAGTTGGAAAATCATTAAATAACAATAATCTTTCTGTGTCCGAGTTGCTTTCACCGGTTTCTGCTTGTAGATTAAGTGATGAGCCTGTTTCTATAAAATTAGTGTATAGCTCATGTAATGATTCACTACCGGCAAATACAGCAATAAAATTTTATTATACCATAAACAACAAGGATACGGTTGTAGAAAATAAAGTAACTGATTCAATAATGAAAGGAGGAGACTCTTTTATATATACCTTTAATAAGTTAGTCGATCTAAACAATCCGGGTAATTATCAAGTACACACTTGGTTTGAAAGGGATAATGAGGGCTTTCCCGGAGATGACAATCTAAGTTTAAATATCGAAAACAGGCCTAATCAAAATGCGGATTTGGAAGTAAAATCGATAGTCATTCCTGATAATTTGCATTGTGAAAGTGAATTTGATACCATTAAAGCCAATGTGGTGTTTTTGGGATGCGACTCACTTTCAAAAGGAATAAAAATACCTTTTGAGATAACAGTGGGCGATAATCCTGTTATTAAAAAAGAATATCTTTTGTCAAAAACATTATTCTACAAAGATTCTTTGTTGATTCCTTTGGTAGATAATTATGAATTGACATCATTAGGAGAGAATACGATCTCTGTTGAAGTTAAATTTCCAAATGATGCAATGAGTCAAAATAATTTAGTTAAAGATAAATTAGACCGCTTTAAGAAATATAAATCTGAACAAGCAGTTAAGTTTGCAGATGATGAAGATATAGATAAATTCAATATTTCAAAAGGGATGTTTTTGCGCCATTTTGACTATAGACCATTAAAACTTGTGAACAGAGATGATGATGCCACAAATAAGTCCTTATTAATTACCGGAGGTTTTGGCTTTGATCCTGATAATGGCTTCGAACCATTATGGGTAGAACCTGAATCTCCGGACAAAGTATGGGATGTTAATAAGGGATTTATGACTGATGTTTGTTTGTGTATCGATGCTACAGAATGGGATAGTGTATTTTTGAAATTTGATTTGAGAATGTTATCAGAGGACTTCTTTTATGAACAATTTAATCTTCAACCGGAACTATACTGTAATTTCAGAATAAAAGTAAATGGGGAACAAGTATCCCCAACTTATCATGTGGATGTTAATAATACTTCATATAGAAAAGAATTTTATGATTTGTCAAAATATGCGGGTACTTCTTTTGAATTGTGTTTTGAAGGACAGAATATTTTTGAAAGGACTATTGATGATGAGACGAAAGAGATATATCCCGGAGATGATATAGAATTGGATAATATATTAATAAGTAGAGAGTCGAATTATACCTCAACAAAAGAATTTATTAATAGAGGAGTCGATTTTGTTGTGTATCCGAATCCTGCAATTGATTTTATTAATGTTAAATATTATTCTAGTGAAGAAGGTGTGATGTCTTATAAATTATTGCCTGTCAATGGTGGTAGTCCGCTTATGACGAAGAAAGTCAATGTTAATAAAGGAAATAACACTACGGGTTTAAGACTTCATAATGTGCCTCAAGGGATGTATTATTTACAGATTTTAAGTAAAAATGGTAGTAAGATAATACCTGTTTCTATTATATATTAGGTAATTGCACGGCATCTCTTCAAATCGTTGAAAATAGATTTAGAAATGGGTCGATTAGGGGAGATGCTTTTTTAGATTCAACTTAAAATTAGACCGAAAAGTAAAAATAATAAAAAATTATGAAATTATCAACAATTTTGAAGGTATTGGGATTTATTGTTATTTCAATTTTATTGAAAGTATCAGCTATTGGACAAATAACTCCGGTTAAAAGAGTACTTGTTGAAGAAGGGACAGGTACTTGGTGTGGTTGGTGTGTGAAGGGGATTGTTTATATGGATAGTTTGGAAAAAAAATATCCGGATTCTTGGATAGGAATTTCAATTCACAATGGTGACCCAATGACAAATCAGACTTATGAGCAGTTTTACAATTCTAAAATAGCTCAAGCTATACCAAGTGGTGCAATAAATAGAGAAAAAATAGAACCAGGAGGTTTTTACGGTACTCAAGTTGAGGACTTTGAAGAAGCCTATCTTAAAAGTGTCGATGAAACACCACCGGCAAATGTATATATTGACAGTATTGTTTATGATGAAGGTAACAGGAAACTGAGTTTTGATGTTAAAGCTGAATTTTTTGAAAAGGTCTCTAATTATAGATTGAATGCGATTATCGTAGAAGATGATGTTAAGGGACAAGGGGATGGATGGGCTCAAACAAACTATTTTGCTAGTAATAGTAATGGAAAAATGGGTGGGTTTGAATCTTTGCCTAATCCTGTACCTAGTGACCAAATGACTTATCATAATGTTGCAAGGGCTATACTTGGTGGTTGGGACGGAGTGTCTGGAAGTTTACCAATCCATGTGTCGGAGGGGGCATCGCACAGTTATCGATTTGAAGTGGATATTGATAATTCTTGGAATATTGATAATATCAGTTTGGTAGGACTATTGATTAATAGGACATCAGGTGAGGTTAAAAATGCAATATCTAAGAATTTTAAAGAAGGTACTAGTACCACAGCAGTTTCTGACAAACAGGATTTGATGATTTTTCCCAATCCATGTCGTGATAGAATTACCGTTCGCGGTATTGATGAGGGGATGATGAAAATATATAATATCAATGGGAAACTAGTTTTCACTAAAGCAATTGATATAAATAAAAGTTCCATTGATCTTAATTTGAATCAGGGGATGTATTACGTGTCATTTAAAGCTGAAAATAGTATCACCACCCGAAAATTGGTAGTTATAAATCATTAAAATTAATTGTTTAATAATTCTGCTTCCAGCAGAAAAAAATATAATAAATTATGAAGAAATTTTACTTATTATTTATTCTGTTATTTATCTTTTTTAATTCTCCCATAAAAGCACAAACTCCGGATTATAATGTGTATCCCGGAGGCTTGGTTTTGGAATCGTACAAACCCTCGGATTCATATAGCGGAAATCTGTTATATGATCTTGGTACATGGAAAATCGATTCGATACTAGATTCGGGAAATCCTGTTATTTTTGATATTTTTGCTACTTGGTGTGATCCTTGTTGGACTTTTCACAAAAGTGGTGTATTGGAAGAACTCTATGATAGTTTAGGCTGGGGAGGGACAAATGAAGTTGCCATTTTCGGCATTGAATCAAGCCCGGAAACAGCTGATGGAGAATTAGTATCCAATTCCTATGGCAGAGACTGGGTTAATGGAACAAAATATCCAATGGTAAATAAGCCAGAGATTCAAGAATTATTCAATATTACATATTATCCTGATATTGTTGTGATTTGCCCTGACAGGACAGTTTTGATAATGGATTCAGATGGGAGAACAAAAGAGTCTCTTTTGAAGGTTTTATCAAATTGTCACAGTAAGCCGGAATTGGCAAATGATCCTAGAATTTTGGAATCATCAACATTGGAAAAAAGTTTTGCTTGCGGCGATCAAATAACATCAACGGTGAATATTAGAGTAATAGTTCAAAATTATGGTGCATCAGAGATAAATGATAATATAAGTTTTGTCGTAACAGATTCTGCCGCAAATATTCTTACCGAAAATATAGTTAAAGTCAAATTATCGCCATTTGATTATCAAAAAGTCGATATTGGAGAAGTTACGGCTAATATAGGTGAGAATTTGTTTTATGCCAAGATAGTAAGTGAAAATGACGATAGTTCTAATGATAGTTTTATTGTAAAAACAACAGTTGAGAGCGCTCCTGTTTTTTATTTGAATTCAGAGAGGAAAATATCAATTGAGATGGATATAGATGAGATTGCATCAGAAGTGGGCTTTGCTTTGAGAAAAGGTATTCCTGTAGGTACACCAAAACAAGTTTTTGAACAAGCAAATAGTTCCAATAGTACAGCTTATGTTGAAATGGGGTCATTGTTTGATAATCAGAGTAAGACATTTTTTAAAAAATCATATACTGTGAATGAGGCGGGGTGCTATTATTTTGTTGTTGTAGATGGATTTGGGGATGGTATTGTTTTTAAAAATCCATCAGGTGAAGCAAGGCTAATATCAAAATCGACAGTACATATTCCCGGTGATTGGGGAAAAGGAACAATAAAGATACTGGAATTGGCACAAAGTACGGCTATATCGACTACAAATTCTAATCCCGATATATATATATATATATCCCAATCCTACTGCAAATGAGTTTTACATAAAAGGCAATTATAAAGAGGATGAAAAAGTATCTGTTGAAATAATTGATGAGATTGGCAGGATTGTCTATAAGAAAAAGGAATATATAGGTTCAAGAACAGTAAAAGTAAATACTTCTAATTTTAATGATGGAATATATTTAGTTACTGTAAAAGGAAAAGGTCAGCTAATAACAAAAAAAGTGCTTATAAATAAGTCATTTAGTAAATAGTGTTTGCAAGAAAGCACATAAGATTGAAATCTATTTTTGGAATTATCATTTTATTAAAAAAATATATCAATGAAAAAATATACTTTTATCTTGTCAGTATTTATTATCCTTTTGTCTTCTAATTTGAAATCTCAATTTGTCGTTTACGAAGAAGATGAAGGTAAAACACCATATACCGATTATCAAATATTTGAAACACATTCAACAAATTTGTACTTGCCCGAGACATTATTTGATTTTAGAATACTCAATACCGGCGATACTATTATTGATGTAAGGATACATATAGACTCTGTGTTGAATTCAGACGGCGATGCAGAATTTTGTATAAATGATAAATGTTCACATCCTGTTCTGCAAGGTTTCTATTATCCATTTGATGGAGAACATTTATATATTCAACCGGGACATTTGCAGCCGTATGCAAATACTTGTAAATTTGCAAATAGAACAGAAGGGATTGACAAAAACATGCCAGTAGATTATGTATTAAAATTTTACCAAATAGATAAAACGGGAAAGGAAGTTGGTATCCCATTACATGTAAGGTGTAGATACACTTCCAAAACTTCTGCAATTGATAAATTATCGACTAAAGGACAGCAAATAATATTCCCAAACCCGGCCAAATATTTTGTGATTATAAATAATTTGGAACCTGATGCTGAAACTATTGTAATAAGAAATATAATGGGTAAATCTGTAAAAAATATTAGGCTTAGAGATAAAAGAGAGAAGCGTATTGATGTAAGCGATTTGGACAGAGGTATTTACATTATATCTGTACTCAGCAATAGTGAAATTATTAAAAGCGGTAAATTATTAATTATTAAATGATGTACTTATC
>JALVAD010000448.1 GCA_027011385.1 Saprospiraceae bacterium
ACTCCATTATTTATATTTTTTAAATCGACTTTTTTATCTATTAAAACAATAGGAATCTCCTTACCTGTAAGCGTAAATAGTTTTATTAAAAACTTTTCAGAACCTTGAATTTCAATATTAATGATCCCTCTGCTTGGATTAGGATATATTTTAATATTTTTGTTTTCTAATTTTGATATTGCAGTTGTCAAATCTTCTCCATCACAATCCTCGTCAATACCATTATTGGGAATCTCTGTTGCGCCCGGATATATATTGGGATTGTTATCGTCACAATCATCATCAGAATTAAAGCCATCTCCATCTTCATCTATTATGAGTATAATGCCATCACAATTTTCATCTATATCATTATTTGGAATTTCTGTTGCGTCAGGATTGATATCCGGATTATTATCGTCACAATCCTCATCTTCATTGAAACCATCACCATCATTATCGGGTATCGCCCCAACTGTAATTTTGAAATTGCTTTCTGTCAAGCAGTCATTTGAATCTGTAATACTTACCGAATAATCTCCTGGACTCAAATTATTTATCGAATTACCGCTCATACCATTACTCCATTTAGTAATATATGGTGCTACGCCTCCGGTTATTACCACACTGGCTGATCCATCATTTTTTCCTCTTAGTGTCTCGTTTACAATATTCACCGAAGCATTTAATTTTTCCGGTTGCAAAACATTAATATCTGTAATAGTAAATTCACAGGAATTTGCATCAACTATTATTACACTATAAGTCCCTGCAGAAATATCTTGCAAAATTCCTTCTGATGTTACTGAACCTTCTGACCATGTGTATTGAACAGGCTGTGCTGCATTTTCAACACTCAATACTATTTTACCGTTACTTTCCCCGAAGCATTGAATATTTGTTACTTCTGCTATTGCAGTTAGCGAGCAATTTCCGGACGAAATATTGAAATTTTCCTCAATATTGCAAGCATTTGAATCAATTATACTTACAAAATAAGATCCCGGGCTTAAATTCTGAATACTATTTGTAGTATCTCCCGTGCTCCACATAACTTGGTATGGAGGAGTCCCCCCTTCCGGCGTCACACTAGCTTTACCATCATTTGCACCAACTGCAGTTTCTCCTGAATATACAATATTACTAACTACAATTGATGGGTCAATAATATTTAATACGATTGAATCTTCACATTGAGCTTCATCCATAACTGTCAATAAATAATTATTTTGTTGAAGATTGAATATTGTATCACCTATTGATAATATCAAAGTGTCATTATGTAGATTGTCATAAAAAGTAAAAATATAGGGCTTTACACCGCCTTTAGCCCCTAAAATTGCATAGGCTGAGCTATCGCCAAAACACTTGTTACCAATCAGTGTGTCAATTAAAACAAATAAGCTATCAGGCTTACTAAACTCAAATGAATCTATCGCTTCACAGCCGTCAAAACTTGTAGCCGTTAAAAAATACATACCCTCTTGCATTATTGTGATACTAGAAGAACTTTCTCCTGTTGACCATAAATATTGCATCGCATCATAGGTAGAAGAAAGTACAACTTCTCCCATTCCTTGGCAAAATGTATTTTCCTGTACTATTATTTCTCCTTCAGGTGTTTCTAAACCAATAATTTCCTTCATCGATGAACCTGTACATCCATTGAAATCTTCTACTGTAACAGAATATTCTCCTTCAGTACTTACAAAAATAGTTTCTGTGGTCTCTCCTGTTGACCATTCGTAAGAAGAATAATTATCCTCCAAACTTAATTCCACTATATCGCCATCACAAATTTCATCGGCACCTACAATATCAAATTCAGGTGAATCAAATTGTGTGATTAATTCCCAACTTTTCATAACAGTACAATTATTGGCATCTGTAACTGTCAAGGAGTATGTACCTTCTCCCAATTCACTAATGTTTTGATCTGTTGATCCATTTGACCATAAATAAGTGTAATCTGTTATACCTCCCTCAATCTCAACTGTTATGTATCCATTTTCACTATTTTCGCAGGTGTTTGAAACCGCTTCATCATTGACTATTAATAACTCTTCCGGTTCTAATATTTCAAGATTTAGGTCTATAGTAGAACCAAGATTATCAGTTACAGTTACACTATTCATTCCGGGAACTAACATTGTAGCAGGATTAGAGGTTTCACCATTGCTCCACTCATAACTATAAGGCATCTCTCCACCACTAACTTCAACTTCGGCACTTCCATCGTTATTACCGAAACAAGTGATATCTGTCTTGCTCAAAAGAGAAATCTCAAGAGGTATAATTGTAACCTCTAAAGTTCCGGAAACATTAGTAGTTACCAGCTGATCTCCGGAATTTCCATTAGCTCCATTAGCTATCATTGAAGCTGCATAAAAAGTAATATTCTCTCCATCAGGTCCGGAAGGAGCTGTCCAATTGACATTCCAAGATACCTCTGTGTTACCATTAAAATTTTGAGCTGGATTATGCTCATCGTAAGTTCTACCACCTGAATTCGTCAATACCGAATTAGCTGATGGTTCGGATAAAGTCCCAACATTATTGTCAGAACCATCTAATCCGACCATTTGAAACCCGGCCTTTACAGGACTTCCCATAGTATAAGATGATGTGATAGTAAGAGTATATTCCGTTCCTGCTTCTATTATACTTGGTAATCCACTTATCTCAAGGTTTCCACCAAAATCATTTCCATTTGGATTATGACAATCCGAACAGAGTCCATCTCCGGGAGCTCCCGTTTTGCCATTAGGAGGATTATTAGAATAGGATAAGAAAAAGATTGCTATAAACATTATGCAAAGAAGCATTATTCCACTACCAAGTTTTGAATTCATTTTTTAGGGGTTTTATTTTTAAAAATTATTGCAATTTAAAATAATTGATAGTATAAAGGGATAAAAATACTAGCTTTATTTTAAATAAATCTAAATATAAATAACAAATGTCGTGCAAATGACAAAAATTAAGGTAATAAATGATTCAGTTTAGAGCGGTTAAAGATCAGAACTATCATTATTTTGTACTTTATGATACAGCAACGATAGTGGATGGAGAATTCGATATTAAAATTGATTAGTGGTACAATTGATAATGGATATTGCCAATAAATAAATCTATTAGCTTTATACCGGTACAATCATACATTAGTTCACTACGTGAAAAACAACATAGCATAAATACTGATTCTTTTTTATTTCAACTTAGTTGAACCTCATAAGCAGCCAAGACGATAAATTAACAACCATTGTCAAGACAATGAATATGAATAAATTGTGGTAATTAAAAAGACTAACCCACAGACCGACAAATCCCAAAGACCGGTACTATTCCACAAAATATTTCACAATGACACCTAGCTACGTCGAGTATTTTTAACGAAAATATTGGAAAATTAAAATGGAATATATGCGTCATTTGAGAGTTAAATTGGTATTAGTAGTTATTAGTTAGTTACATATTATTCTCCGCATTAGTAAGGAGAATATTGTTTTTATTCTCCGTATTTTTCATTTTCTCCATACTAGTGTCAAGTCAAGTCTCAAGTTTCAGGTTGATGTTTATGGATGTCGCCAAGAGGTCAAAGTCAAAGACACTTTGGCTCAAGGTAAAGCACATACTGAGCTAAAGGTTTTTAACCTCTTAGCGAATTCAACTTACACGAAACATTACACTTGACCAGACACCAACAATCAATTAACGCAAATAAGACAAGCATTAAGCCTATGCTTTTAATGCCTCGATTATCGTCTTAAAGCTATTGCTATTGGAGTAATCTTCTTCCAGTATATTTTTTCTTTTTTCAATTTCTGCATCGGATAATTCCATACCGGATAATTTCGTGATTGTATCTTTTATATCGTCTATATCATTCTTCACAATACAAATATCACTTAAAGTCGTTCCTTCAATCATTTTTGAATTCACTAGACAAAATCTACCATTGTAAAGTACATTTAGTAATTTTAGTTTAAGACCGGTAGCTTGGTTTGTATAGAGAAAATTGATTTGAGCGTTGAAGATAAGCTCATTTAATTTAGAATCTTCAGGATTAGCAATTAATGTTATGTTTTTGTGCTTTTTAACTAAATCTTTTAACTCTTTACCGGGATTTAGTCCAGCAATCACAAGGGGGATATCCAAATCATTGAATATCTTGTTAATAATAAATTTTGCAGCAACAGAGTTTTCCAATACGCTCAAATTACCGTGATAAAGAACATAATCCCCTTTTCCGGGCTTAATTTTTATCTTATCGGCATTGTGAAAGGTTGGTACAAAAACAAATTTACTATGAGGATAACTATGTTTGAAATATTTCAAATCTGTCATTGATAGAATAAGTGACACATCTGCTTTAGTGACAATTTTCTCGTAATATTTTAACTTTATTGATTCTACCAGATAGTATAATTTTTTTATAGGATTTTTTTCTGCATTTGATAGATGGCGATAATAATCGTGCTCAATATTGTGTTCACGAAATATTTTTTTCCTGGCTTTAAAATCTTTATCGTCCAATAAATAGGTTGTGTGCAATCCTTCAAATAGAATAGGAAAGTTATTTTTTAGTAAGTTTTGCTTTAATTTACCGGAAATTCTGGATTTTACTATATAGGGCAATAGGCTTAAATTTGATACTAAACCTGTTTTCCTTTTATAATAATGAACAGACTCACAATATTTTTCCAATTCTTTTTGGGCTTCTCTACCGTATTCGAAACAGTGTAAATGAACTTTGATACCTTTGGAGTGAAAGTATTTTATCTTGAAAAACACATCGATAATACCGCCGTAGTTTGGTGGAAAGGGAACATCGAATGATATGATATTTATTTCTTTCAAAGTACAGTTTTGATGATTTGTTTTTCTTTTTCCCAATTCAATTCCGCCATTGCTTTTTTAGTATTGGCTTTCCAAAATTGCATTTTCTCTTTATCATTGAGCATGCTATTTATTTTGTCTGCTATATGTTTTTCATCGTGATTTTCGATCACTTCTCCTATATTGTACTTATTGACTACTGCTTTCATTTCAGGTAAATCAGATACCAAAACAGGAATATTTGCATGAATATAATTAAATAATTTATTCGGTAATGCATATCTATAATTTAATCCGGCATTTTCTTCCAAGCTTAGTCCAATATCTGCTTGTACTGTATATGATTTAAGATTTTCCAAGGGAATTTCACCAAGCATTTTCACTTTGTCGTTTAATTCTAACTTTGATATCAAATCATGAATATCTTCATAAATATCTCCTACACCTAAAATATACAATACTGCATTGTCAATATACTTCATGGCTTTTACCATATATTCTATCCCTCTGTTTATATTGACAGCCCCTTGGTATACCAATATATTTTTATCTTCTACTTTCAAATCTTTTTTTAGGGCAATATCATCGGATAGTTGCGGTAAATTACGGAGAATTTTGACATTTACTCCATATTCTTCATTGTACAATTTAGCTATAGAGGGGCTAACAGTGAATATATGTTTTAGCTTTGGAACAATTTGTCTTTCGATAAGTTTCCATATTTTTTTCACTCTCGGTCTATTGACCAATTCAGGAACTTCCGTAAAGTATTCATGACTATCAAAAATGATTTTTTCCCCTTTCAGTCTTGAGACTAGGTAATTGGAGAGCAAAGTATCCAAATCATTGCTCCAAAGGGCATCAAATTTTGAAAAGAGTAGGTAAAAGAACAAATGGATATTGTAATTAGCATAAAACAAAGCACCGCTATTAAACCAAAGCTTAAATCTTTTTGTATCGTATTTACGATTGATAGCTTGACTCGTTTTGAGCCTTCTGCCGACCAATATCACCTCGTAATCCAATTCCAATAGTGTGTCACATATCTTTGCTACCCTTTGATCAGTAGTAAGATCATTTGTAACAGACACTATTATTTTTTTTCCCGCATTACTCACTACTTTAGTTTTTATAATCAGATAAAATATTGAGTTTGATAAGTAAATAAACCTCCAAGGCTGATATAGTCTTGGAGGTTTTAACAATTATTCTATTTCAAAGAGTATTTTGCAGTGACAGTTCCCTTATAATTTGTAGATGGATACGAATTATTGACATATGGTTTTGTCATATCATAACTAAAATCTAACTGTACAGCAAAATTATCATTTATATTGTATTCCAAAGTAGGTGTAATAGACACTCGATAATTACCGTGAGTAGGTTTCCCTTTTCTACCCTTATCAAACAAGTATTCTTTGGTTTCGTTATCCCGGATAGAAAAGTCAAAAGACATCTTCAAATCTCTTAGGTTGTTCTTTGCACTTTTTGATTTTCTTCCTGTCTTTGATTTTGAATCCAAAGATTTATCCTTTTTATTTTTCCGTTTATTTTTCTTCTTTTTTCTAGTCAAAAACGGTATATTGACATCCTTTATAACATACCCAAGATTAAATACAATCTCTTCCGTCCTCATCTGTTGAAGTGATTTTTGACTCAACAGCATACTTCTGGATTTCTTATATTCAAATCTAATTGAAAGATCACTTTTGGTCTTAATATCAATACCAATAACAGGTTCAAAACGCTCATCCAATACCATTGCCGGAATTATGTATTCTGAATAATAATTGAGCTCATTATCGTCAACCCCATTATTAAATTTCCTGAAATTGAGGTCTGTTTGGAAGGAACTCACTTTCAGGGTAGATGTATATCCATTTGTTATTCTAAATGATGAAAAAATTCCTTTAAAGAATGAATATCTACTTAAGTCCCACTTTGCTTTCCAATTGGGTGCAGGTATATAATCAAGTGCAGATATTCTTTTGTAAATTTTCAGATCAACTTTATCAGGAGACACTCCGGTATATGCCGCTAAAAATGCAGGAATCAATACATCCTGACTTTGTGGTCCATATCCGTACATATATTCAGGATGTTCAGGGTGTTTAGCGGTTATTCCTACTAATGTAGCTTGCCTTTTTGAAATATCTTTTCTAAAGGCAGAAAACTTATCAAATAGTGTCTCATAATCTTTGGCAAATAATGTATTCATAGCAAAGTATGTTACCTCAAATGACCCTCTATCCATTTTGGACAATGATGCATATATGGGAATAGGTGACTGACTTGCTGTATCCTTAAAGATTCCGGATTTATCCTCCATATATGATTTTTTAAATGTGACATCTATTTCAAGTTTATTTATCGGCTCTATATTGATTTTAGCACTAAAGCTTTGTTTGTCTTTTTGATAGTATTGTTCATTAAAGAATTTGTTTCTAACGATCCAATTGTTCTCAGCTGCATTATCTAGCCAGCCTTTATCAAAGTTAGGTTGCAAGCCGAGAATAAAGTCATAGCCTGGTTCTTTGAAATTATTGCTTGCTCCAAGTATTTCCATACCTTTGGTATATCCAGGAATAGTAGTACCTAGATCTTCTTTGTAAGTTATTTTCACATCTCTCAATGCTAATAATGGTCTAAAGATAATTTTTTCTAAAGTACTAATCTGTCTTTTCTTCTTCTTCTTTTTGTTTTTCTTGGAATTTTTAGAAGATTTGATAGAGGATTTCTTCTTTCTACGTTTTTTCTTTTTCTTCTTTTTACCCGAAAATCCTTTATCTATTTCTTTTAGATATTTTATACTTGAGTATAATTTCTTAAAATCAAACCTTGCATTAACAGATCTATTTTGTGTGTTTTGAATAGTATTACCATAATCTTTAAATAAATACGGTGTTTTTCCCATCCAATTATAAGTTGCCCTATATTTTGCACTTACTTTTATCCATTTCATAAATGGGATATTTTTAAGTGGAAGTTTATAGGACAAGTCAATTGTATGATTATAATCTTTAGGTCTTCCAAAGTTCTTTAGACTGTTATACATATAATCTTTTGCTTCAGACTTTGGTGTTTCTACACCATAAACGTCTTTATATACATTTGACACTCCCCATTTCTTCAATTCATCAACTATTGCTCTTGTTCCGGCAACGAAATTGAGTTTTAAATCCTTTGTGAAGCTCCATTGCATATTGTAGTTTCTTTCCCAAGTAAACCTATTGTCCTCAAAATTATATCCGCCGGGAAATTCTTCTTCTGTTGGTTCTCGATAAGATCTAGTACTCAGATATTTTCTCAATTGAGTATTAAACGAGAATGAATTCGGAAATAGATTAAAATGTATATCTTTAATGAATTTAGTCTTTATCCATTTGACTTTTTTAAATGGTTTGATATACTTAGTTCCTCTTGAGAACCCATAATCCATTGTCAGTTTTTGATCTTCTTCGTCTGCATTTTTGAGAATAGCATTTTTTGTATTCTTATTGGTATAAAAATATCCCATTTTCAAATTTGCAGGAGCCCAAGGGTACTTTGTATTCCCTTTGTTGATACCGATATTCGATATATTTAGTGATTTGACTGTCTCGACATCCAATGCTCTATCTTTGAACTCTTGCTTCTGAGCGGCATCTCTAGCATTGAGTAAGTTTTCATCAACTGTCAAATCCAGTTCATATGGATCGTATTCAGGTTTGCGGATAGTTTGACCATATTGCATATAAACAGGTAAATTAACACCCCATTTTTTAGGGAAAAATTTACCCATTTGCAATGATGTGGATAGGTCATAATCTATAACTTCCTCCAATGATCTTTGAGCCAATTTTTCATCAATAGCACCAAAACCTACACTCATATAATTAAAGGAAGCATTAAATGAACCTAGATCTGCCAAACCTACATCCAAATTGGCTGTTGCAGCAATACCGCCTTTTTCTTTAAGTCCACCAACCCTCAATTCATTAATCCACACTTCTCCGCTAAAAGGCACCGGAGTATAGTTAGTCAATCCAATTTCCATTCCCTTTATATAACCCAAACTTGGGTTACCTTTGATTTTTAATATGGCTCCTTTATTATTGATATTACTATTGTCTGATTTTTGATAAACTTTGTCCAATGGAGCTCCAACCCTATTTCTTTCGAGCTTAAGATCAGTGAAAGCTTTAAATGTAACATCCATTAAATTGGCATCCGGCCAAAGGTTTTCAAGAGTATTTCCCCCACTTAATTCAGATAATTTTAGTGGAATCTCATACTCATAGTAATTTTCCTTAAAATCTTTTCCTATTCTAATAAATAATTTCAAATCTTGATCATTGATCTCCATATCACTTTCAGCATGGGCAAAGAGTTGAAGATTGTTAAATAGCCTAGCGTCAAAATTCATTATTTTATAAACACCAAGAATACAAGAATCCCTTAATCCTTTGAATTTCAATACTAGAGATTTCTCATCTTGTCTTATATTAGCATAATTTGTAAGAAGTTTTTCTCTCTTAATTCCGGGAGGAGATTTATATCCAAACGGCTTTTTATTTTGATTTTCCTCATAGCCAACAATATCAAGATTCAATTCAGGACTTACATTATCACTATAACATTCCTGCGTCTTTCTCCATTGATTTCTTACCATCCCAAATTCGGCAAGTCTAAAAGTCTTTGGGTTTTTGAAATTTTTAAAATAAAGACGCATAAATTGCATCGATCTCAGACCATCTATATCACCTACCTTGAACTGTTCATCATCACTTATAGGTATCCTAAATCTATACCATAACTCATCTTTTCCGTTTTTAGGCTTAACTATTTTAGTATCCGTAACATATTTTCTAACACCGGCGTCAGCAGTATCCAATTCATAGCCTTCCCTGATGCTACTGGGAACCATAGGTAAATCAATTTCGTATTTGTAGTATGACTCGGTAACATCCAAAGATTTATTATTATTCAACTCTTCTTTATCAGGTCTGAGTTTACCACGCCTTTCTTCCTTTTTTCTATCCGGGAAATTTCCTTGAGTGTTGTTGTATTTTTTATATCGCTCTAATAGATTTTTATTCTTAAGATCTTCAGAACCAAAGTATAGCCAGTTATCATTTGAAACATCGTGAAAAACATAATTGGGGAATTTATTTGTAACTTTATTTATATAATCCCTGTAATGAATTAATTCCAGGCTATCATTCATACCATCAAGCCCTACATCTAATACTTTTATTTGGTTTGAATTATTGGGGAATGCATCATCAAGAGGAGTATCATTTGGAACTTCTCCCCATACTGTTTTTGTTTTAGGAACATATTCCCCCGGTAGAGGTAATGAATTTTCATATAATTGCAAACCGTCTTTCAGCACATCTTCGGATATATTTCCAATATTGAAAACTATTTTACCTATTTCATCAGGATCTTGTTCAGGATGGGTTTTGGTTTCCATAAAAGGATTAAGCATCCAAAATTCGATATATTCCATATTCAATTGCTCAAAATCGCTATATCTAATATATCTCATCATTCCACCCCATCTGGATTCAGGATCTTTTAGTATAATACCTCGTTCACTATCTTCGTCAATTCCGGAAGATACTTTACGTCCTCCGACAGTATATCCATCAGGGATATCAAAATTGTATGGACCTCTTTCGCTGGGATAAAAATTGATATCAAATGTTCTTAAATCCGGTAGTGAACCGATAGGTATTTCTTTTTCAAATAGCTCTTTCTGCAATACCAATCTGGTATATGGGTCTACGTTATCTCCCGTTTGTCTTGATCCTCCTTCGGCAGTATACCAACTCAACAAGGCTCTATTTGCGCCATATGCCAGACCTGTATCGGATTGTTCAGGAAATTCTCCTCCTAGATTAGGATCATAAGGTGTACTCGAAATCATCCACTCATTCTCTGTATTGAGATATAATTTTACAGAAGCACCCTCAAAGTCGTCTAAGATAATCACTCCTCCTTTTTCTTCACCATTATTAATTGCTTTGGAGTGTCCGGGTTTAAGGGCAGCTACTTCAGACTTAAAACTTATTTTTGAAGGGGTTTTTGTGCTGATAATTGGTAATTTATCAATGGCTCTAGTTAGCCAATCCACTTCTGTACTATAATCTACGTCCAGTCCAAACATTCTATTATTTATAGGATCATCTCCATAGCTAACTTTTTCAGTATATGGTCTTTCAAATAAGTGCATATATGTAGCACCGATATTAAAATGCTTGTTTACTTCATAGTCAGCTCTTAAACCAATGAGATTTTTTTGAGTAAGATTGAACAATGAATTATCCTCAAACTTTACATTGACACCTCTACCTGATTGTAAAATAGCCGGATTGATAATTCTGATTTTTCCGGCGCCTCTATCCAAATCGTAATCTATTCCTTCTTGTAATACTCTACCTCCTGATGTTACTACCGGATTTCCTTGAATATTCCAAGCACCAAGGGATATTTCATTGGACTCTTTTGATTTGTACTCACCTTTTAAGATGAATTTATCTTTTTCTTGATTTTTTTCTGCTTTCACAACAGATTTTCTATATAAATCATTGTATGCGTATTTATTTATCAAAGTTGTATCCCCCTTAAAGAGTTTGTTCATCGATTTTCCAAAAGGCTCCAAGACAGGAAACATAATACTTCCTGACCTCTGCATAACTGTTACACCTGGAATAAAGTCAAAAATACCATCAGGTTGAAGATCACCCATAACATTGATATTATCCAACTGAAATACTTGAAGCAATGGTCTGTCTCTATATCCGGTTTCAGGAATAAATCTCTTGAATGAACCATCCTGTCCCTCATAAAATACATCCAATTTAAAACTCTCACTATCGAAATCCGATGCACCTATGTAATATGCATTTTTCATCATCAAATCCCATTCGGGTAGATTTGGGCTTTGGGCTTTACTTTTAAGCATTTTAACATACATCACTTTTCCAATCGTATCTGAGAATTCAGTAAATTCTCCAACTCTTAACAAGGTATCAGCTTTATTTCCATAAGAATAAGTATATTCGTATGATACTCCAAGAACATCTTCAGGTTGCAAGGGTCTGTTGAGCGATATGAACCCCAATTCTGCATTATAAGTATATTCTGATGTACTAAGTCTTCTCCCTTTGAAAACTTCAAAGTCTTTACCGGTCCGCATATTATATTTTGTTGCCAGATTAGTTGAAACCTTGGTTTTTAGTCTGGTGACATCATCATTTTTGATTTTATTAAAGAAACTACTGACATTATTATCAGGTAAAATAAGACTCTTCTTTTTTGTATAGTCCAAATAATACTTATCTATATCATTAGTGTCGGGAGCATTGAATTTATTGGTATAAAATCCAGGATATCCCTCTCCCAAATCAGCAATAGCACAAATATCTCGAAGATCATGAGTCTCATTTCTATCAGGAATCACCCAAACTTCAAGTCTGGTTATTCTGAATGGAGTATTTATCGCAGGAAGAGAATCTATTGCATCTTCATATGATTCTCGGTTGTAGTGAGAAAGAAAGAAGTGTCTGTTTTCATCGTATTTAATGGGTTTTATTTCGAATACTTGCTTAACTGCACCCCTATCTATTTTAACATTTTTTTGTTCAGACCTTTGTTGCGAAGCGATGGCAATAAGTCTCAAATGTCCAAATTGCAATTCAGTCTTTATTCCAAAAAGATTTTGTCCTCCTTGAATCAAATTTCCTCTTAGTGGTAAACTCACATTACCCGCTTCAATTTTCTTTAAAATGGCATCTTCATTAAACTCTTCACTATCGTATTTAAGTTTTATTTTATTGTCAAAATCGAAACTAGCTTTAGTATTATAGTTAAAATTCAACTTCATCTTATCACCAATCCCTCCTTCTACATTAACTTGAATTCCTTCATCAAATATAGGATTCCATACCCTTTGTGCTCTTAATTCAAAAGCCGGATTTTCCATAATCTGTCTAGATGCACCTAGAGTAAGATGAATGCTTCCCTGAGGTTTAATCGTGATTTCATTGCCTCCAAATATTCTCTCAACAAGGTCCTTTTTTACGCTTACATAAGAAGCTGGATCTACAATCCCCCTTTTACTTCTATTGCCGGAACCAGAGCCTGACAATTGTTTGAAGTATTCGATTCTTTGTTGTCGATCTTTCCATTCCAAATACTCATTGAAAGTCATATATGTGGGAGCGGTAAAATAGTCTTTTCCAATTTTCTCGGTAATGATATACATTCCTGTTTCAGGATCATATTCTACCGTTTTCTCTACAACTGACGGATCCTTTAGGTCAAAAGGATTTTTTATGGTATCATTTATGAAATCATTATATCTGGGTTTAATCGTATCGGGACTAGCCAATATATAATCCAGTGCATAGGGATTGTCCGGATTGAAATTTCCTGCAAATGACTTGAAAGTTGAGAACATACCCAAAACTATAACAATACCAAAAGCAAATTTAATAATCTTCATTCGTAAAATTTTCGTTCTTCTTTTTAAAATGGCTTAATGTAAACGGTTCTAGCTCACTCAGATTGAAATTAAAACTATAAATAGTATCTGCAAGAAAATATATCAAATTAAAATTACCTATTCTCTTGTAACCACTAAATAGTATCAAACAACATCAATAACGATACTATTTTGGCTTGAGTATTTAATAACTAAAGTTTTTTGTTAAAGTTTATGTTTTAGAGTTAATTATTAGTTAATCTAAGTTATTTTTATAATTTCGCAGCATTAATTCGTCTTAAATGCAATAGTGTTTATACGAAACGATTATTTAAAACTTTAAAATTAATTCAATATGAAATCCAAATTCATTTTATTCTTGTTTTTTGCTTTCTCATTATCAGCTTTTTCACAATCAGGTAAAAAATTTCCTTCAGTAGATATCAAAGATTTAAATGGAAAAACCGTCAATACTGATGATTTTATCAACAATGGGAAAATAACTATTGTTAGCTTTTGGGCTACTTGGTGTGTACCTTGTAAGAGAGAATTGGATGTTTATGCAGACATATTTGATGAATGGGAAAAAAAATACGGAATTGAAATAGTTGCGGTATCAACTGACAATATCAGACAATTTGCAAAAGTAAAACCTTTGGTTGCACAAAAACAATGGCCATTTACGGTGTTAAGCGATATAAATGAAGATTTGAAAAAAGCTCTGGACTTTTCTGCAGTTCCACAAACTTTTATATTGGATAAAAAAGGAAATATTGTGTTTGACCACAGTGGATTCAAACTTGGTGATGAATATGAGGTTGAAGATGTATTGGAAGAATTGACCAAGAAATAACTATATTCGAAGAGGTTTCGCAATGGGGCGTAAAGGAAAATATTTGTATTTTGTCCTAGTGTCAAGTCAAAAATACAATTTCGTGTAAATTGAATTCGCTAAGGTGCATTTCATTTTTTCGCATTAAAGTTTAATTTTCTTGATTCTCGGCACATCTACCCCCTCATCCATCCCGCAAAAGCTCTGCTCTCCCCCTTATAATTTTTCTCCACTTTGTTACGAAAAATTATAGGGGGAGGTAGCAACCCCCGACTCATCGTAAAGGAAAATGCGGGTTGCGGTTCTCCCTGTTTCGGAATAGAATGGAGAAACAGGGAGTTAGAGGGCGGTGAGGAAAAAAAGGGAAAATATGAAATGCACCTCTTCGCTAAGAGGTCAATCCCGCTGTTCAGCGAGATTAACCTCTTGGCGACATCCATAAACATCAACCTGAAACACCACATTTGACTTGACACAAGCGTCCGCTGCGGGAAAATTTGTCAGATGTATTATTTATTTACAAACTTCTTCAAATTTATCTTCAATATATCCCGGAGTGGAAACTATTTTCATAAATTGTCCCATTGATAAATCAGGGAATGCTAGTGCTATCCTATATCTACCATGCAGCATATATGCTTTGTTACCTTTTACCAATAGCTCATAAGGTAAAAATGCTGTGTGTTTAGGACTTGAACCATCAATCTTTGCCATAAATAATTTTTCTCCTTCGCTTCCTGTCAAAGCCAAACCGTAAAGTTTCATATTCCCTATTTTCTTTGAATATACCTTTTTTATACCGGATACACCGGAACTAAGATTGTTGTCAATGGTGGAAACCGCTTCATCGAAACTACTAAATTTCTTAATATCAATATTATCTTCAAAATAAGGCATGCCCATCATATAATGATACTTTTTTAATTTGCTAGGACTCAAACCGTCTTCAGAACCAAATTGTGTAAAAGTGTCTCCTTGGTATCCTGTTAAAGCTGTCTTAAACTTTGAAGCAAGTTTTGCATAGTTTGAGCTTACCACATTCCATTTTTTTGTAAAATAGGCTCTTCCCCAATACTCAGGATTGGTATAAGAAATCATCACTTTCCCGTTTTCTTTTGTCAAAGCCACCCTTAAAACTGCTGCAAATCCTGTAAATCCTCCCACGCTCTTTACCGCTGAAGTCAAATCCGGATTTGATACAGCAATAACTACTCTGCTATTGCTACTCATCGGATGATAAGATCCCAATACTTCAAATCCATTGGATTTTAATTTTTGCTTCACTTCGGATTTTACCGTATTTACATCTCCTGTAGAATATCCGGCTAAAACATATGGTTTTAATTTCTGTCCACTTACATTAAATGCGATTATAGCCATTGCCATCAATAAAAATATTCTTTTCATAATTAATTGTTTAGATAAATAAATGTCACAAATTATGTGTTTTAATCAATTTAATTAAAAATAAAAATACATATAGGTCTAATTTAGAACAATGATAAATTCTGATATATTTTCCTTTCTTATCAGAACCTCAACCCCCGACCCCTTCTCCTTTTATAGGATAATTTATTATTATAATCTTACATTTCAAAGGAGAAGGGGAGTAGGAGGGTGCATTGTCTTTGGGATAACCTCTTGGCGAGTAATCCACTGTACTAATCTCTTAGAAAGTATAAAAGGAAATAATCAATGAAGTCATCAAGCGGAACAGAAAGATGGCGCAAGAAAACAAAAACAAGACTCAGAAGCTCAAAGAGATTCTGAAGCTGGCTTGAAAAAATTTACAAACCCAATAAGGCATAATCAATCTTATTCGGAAATGTTTTTAGGAATAATTTACCGGTTTCTTCCAATGTTCTAGGGATTGGGATATAAGTGTAACCCAATTGTTTTACAGATTTGGAATTATCGTATAGTGAGTCAAAAGATGCATTTCTCAGGGACTGGGAAGTAAGATTGGAAGAATATCCGGGAATAAAACTTAAAATATTCAAAAAGAAAGAGGCTATTGATACCAAAGTTGATGACATTTTTATACGAGGAGGCTTTTTGCCCAAGATTTTTGCCATTGTAGTGAAGACATCTTTGAGTTTTATATTGTCAGCAGAGCAAATAAATCGTTCGCCAACTATATTTTTTTCCATAAGAAGAATCGCCATTTGAGCTACATCCCTAACATCTATAAAGCCATTTGTGCCTGTGGGATATACGGGAAGACCACTATAAACTTTTTTGAATAGTTCTCCCGTACCTATATCCCAAAATCCTGCTCCCATGATAAGTGACGGGTTCAATATTGCGACGGGAAGACCTTCTGCAAATCCTCTCCAAACTTCCATTTCGGACAGGTATTTTGATATGGAATAATCAGAATTGTTTTTGGTGTCTGTCCAATCAGTTTTTTCAGACATCATCTTCCCACTTTGACTTCTTCCGATGGCTGCAATCGAACTGATATGGATGAGTTTTTCGATATTATTATCATTGCTGATGTTGACTATATTTGCAGTACCTTCAACATTGACTTTCATCATCCTTGCCTTGTCTTTTGATTTGAATGAAACCATAGCTGCGCAATGAATCACTATATCCACTTGTTTAATTGCATTCTCCAAAGACGTAATATCCAAAACATCTCCCTCAATAAAAGTGATTTTATCCACGACAGGAGACAGAAGATCTAATTTACTGGTGCTTCTTTTTAAGCAAAAAAGATTCTGATAATCTTTTTTTACAAGATATCTGAGAATGTATGAGCCAACAAAACCCGTACCTCCAGTTACCAGTATTTTTTTATTTACCACCGACTATTTTTTCTATTTCTTCAAGGTAAATAGGTATCCGTTCTTTTCCAAGATTTCTAGAGCCATCTTTTGTGATAAGCATATCATCTTCGAGTCTTACTCCTCCAAAATTCAAATAGTTCTCCAATTCTTTGAAGTTGATAAATTCAGTATTGATATTTTCGGATTTCCATTTTTCAATCAGAGCGGGAATGAAGTAAATCCCCGGTTCATTGGTGATGACATGTCCTTCTTTGAGAGTCCTTGCAAAGCGTAAATATGCCGTACCAAATTCTTTGCTTCTTTGTAGTTCATCTCCATAACCAACCAATGTTTCACCCAGTCCTTCCATATCGTGAACATCCATACCCATAGCATGCCCCAAACCGTGGGGCATAAATAAAGTATGAGCTCCATTGGCTACAGCATCTTCAACATTACCCTTCATTATTCCCAGATTTATCAATCCGTCTGCTATTATTTTGCAAGCTAAAAAATGCATTTCTTTGTATTGAATACCGGGTTTTGATGCTTGGTGTACGGCATCATTTGCTGCTAAAACAATCTCGTATATATTCTTTTGTTGTTCGCTGTATTTACCACTCACAGGAAAGGTTCGGGTGTGATCCGTAGCATACCCCAAAGGTGAATCAAAACCCGCATCGACGAGTAGTAAATCACCGTTTTTTAACAAATTCTCATGATTCTCGTTATGAAGTATCTCCCCATGTTTTGAAAGAATGATTGGGAATGAAACTGCGCCGTCGTAAGATGCAGCAATACCCTCCATTGCACCTACTATCTCTCTTTCATATATACCTTCTTTTGCCATAAGCATTGCAGTAACATGCATTTCATATCCAATTGCCATAATTTCGTCCAAATGCTCTATTTCGACTTGGTCTTTTATCAGTCTGAGGTCGATTACAGATTTTATCAGGCTCTCGCTCGGACTGTAATCACTACCTTTTAGCAAAGCTGCTAATCGTAGTTTTGTTTCAGCCCTGTAAGGTGGCAGAAAGTGAATGGTTCTACCTTGTGAAATTGCTTTTTGGATATAATCGTTTAGTTGTCCGAAAGGTATTGTTTTTTCCACGCCTACCGATGCCGCCAAGTCTTTGACTGCCGGTTGAGGTCCCATCCAGATTATATCTTCAATATCGATATCATCAGCAAAAACAATATCTTCTCCCGAGTCAAAATCCATAAGACCGGCATATCCTGACAGGTTTAAACCGAAGAAATATCTAAAACTACTATCCTGTCTAAATTTGTATGGATTGGCAGGATAATTATACGGAACATATTTATTGCCTAAGAACAATCCTATACCGGAGTCCATTTTTTGATGAAGTTGTTGTCTTCTGTTGATAAATGTATTTTTATTAAACATGATAATAGTTTTACAGGTTTTTTTATTCGATTAAATGCTTTTTTACTGCATTTAGTACAGGCTTTGTAGAATCTTTTTCACCTCCAGTAATAAAAGCAATAATATTTATATTTTCAGGAATCCAAAGGTCTCCGGATTCAGGTAGGTTATAGGAAAAGGATTTAACTATTTTATCATCTTTTTGTAAATCTGAACCTATAAATGTCCCATCGAATGGGGTGATCATATCTCGCAAAACATTATCAAATTCATAGTCATCATTAATTGAGCCATCAGGCATGGTTTGCGCATCAATAATATTACTTTCGGTTATTGCTACACTAAGATTGAAATCACCTTTTAAATCAATGGTTGGTGAAATAGTTACTGTAATCTCAAGTTTTCTTGTATCATTATTGTATTCCGTAATCATATCCAAAAATGTAACATTTTGTTTTTTTAATTCGGTTTCAAGACTAGATTGCCATGACGATGGACCGACAGGAATTTCTTCTTCATCTGCAAATAATACCCTATTAAAAGATGCAGCCGGTTTTGGTATTGAGGAAGAAGAATGAATACCGAAAATTTTATCTCCAACTTCTGTTCTAAAATCATAATTGTTTTCAGAAAGAGGTTCTGAAAAATAATCGGAATTATGAATTGCAATTGGAACTATTATTGCTCCATATTTTTCTTCCATAGCTTTTATGGCTTTCGCCCCATCTGGGCAATTTGTACATTTAACGCCAGTAAATTCTTCGATCAGAATTGCTTTCTTTGTTGTAGGAGGAGTATACTTAGGAATAATTACTTCTTTTTCTGTACAAGATGCTAGAAATACAACTAAAAGAAATGTGAAAAATATATTTATTTTATTCATTATTTAATAATTTTAAAGTTTTTAAAATCTTGAAGAAACACTAAATTTGACTCCACTAAATGCGGGTTCTACACGGCAAACTCCTCCGGAGCAAACTACACCTTCTACTTGTTTAACGTATCTTAAGCCAAATCTATTTGAACCATTGGTATAAGTTATACCTAAAGAGGGATATAATATGCTTAATGATTCTCCATCTTTGTCTTTAGGTGAATGTTCTGCCGGATTGACATTGTACATTGCAGATGCTTCAAATCCCCAGTGTGGAGCTTTTGAATATTCCACAAAGACATTGAGCCAACTACCGTAATCCTGTTTGGTACTCATATATTGAACTTCAAAATTTATGGATTGATATCTGCTTATTCTGTAAAGGAAATCGATATAAGGTGTAAGTGCCACTACGGATTCTGTTCCTTCTTTCTGATAGACAGGTTGGTTATATAATTGTCGTTGAATTCCGGTAACCAGTTTGATTTTTCTACCTTTACGATAAACAAGCTCGGTGAATATCTCATTGTAAAGCAATTCGTTTTCCAGACTTGTAATATTTGAATAATTTATATTGAAACTCAGTTTTCTGTTAATAGCATATCTGATATCAAATTGGTATGCTTGTTCGCTCAATAATTGAGTTGCCGGGCTATATCTTGCTGTAAGCGTATAAGTATTCAATCTATTCATCGGAGGAATAAAATTGATAAGCCCTTTGTTTAATGTTAGAGTGGGATCTGTTCTGAAATCAAAGTTTTCTGTTCTTTTGAATTCTGCAGTTATTCCCAATTTATTTTTGGCAAATCCTAAACTCGTATAAACAACATTTCCCGGTTTCTTTACCAATTTCCCGTTTGTTTTTGAACCGTTAAATTCCGTTTTCATAGTATTTGGATCAAAAAATACTTCAGGAGATTTATAAGAACCTTCAAAATACAATGTGAACAATCCGTAAGATATTGTAGAATAAGCTGTTGCTAACCAAGTGTTATAGTTTGGTGTTACTTGTTCTTCAGGAATATAATTTTTGATTATATCAACTAATTTACCTATTGCTTTTTCATCGTGTGTCCTGTTTACAAATCCAATTCCCGGAGCTATAGAGATAAGATTGTCTTCTTTTCCAAAAGTAAGAAATCCTTCGAGATTTGCACCTCTCAATATTGCCGGATATGTTTTGAATTCGAGTTTTTGCCTACCGGTAAATGCCTTTACATTCCAATTTTTTGAAATATCGTATTTGAGTCTCAATCCGTAGATAGCATTGTCGATAAAAAGGGCTCTTTGTTCATACGCTCTGAAAATTGTTCCGCTACCTATTTGATCATAAAAATGACCGGCAGTGATTTCGAGTTTTTTTATTTTCTTTTTGATATACCAATTGCCAATGCCTTCATCTGTGTAATTACTATTTGGATTTTTTAGATTTGAGTTATTAAACATATCAAATCGTACTCCCATTTCCCAAGTATCGTATGTATATCTGAGATTTAGCCAGCTTTCGGCACCATATAGTAAATGGTCATATTGGGGTATATCATCAGCACCTATCAAAGAATCCCTTAAGAAAAAATTGAAATTACTTTCCAGCCCTCCTGATATGACCCCTTTGTTTTGAGACAATATCTGGCTTGAAACCAGTGAAAAGAAAACAATAAAAAAATACAGTTTTGTTTTATTTAAGTACATATCTTCAATTGTTGAATTGATTAATAAATTATTGATGAGCAAATATAGATATTATGG
>JALVAD010000449.1 GCA_027011385.1 Saprospiraceae bacterium
TATATAAATATTTTTACTATTGTAATTTAAAATATATTGTAACTACTCAGGTTATAAAAATAAGACAAAAATAATAAAATCATAAATATCTCGTTAAAAAGATACCAATCAAGATGATAATAGTAAAAAAAACAACTATTATCGAAAAGAAATTAGCCATATTAGAGAAACGCCTAGACTTTTTAGAAAGGGAAAACGCAAGATTGCGTAAGGAAAATGCTATTTTACGAAAAGAGAATGCTGAGTTGAAAGAAAAACTCAAACTGGTATTGTCATTAATAGACGAAAAAAAAATAATAAAAGATAGTCATAATAGTCATAATCCACCAAGTCAGGATAAATACAAATTTAGGAAGAAAAGCCTACGCAAACCAAGTGGGCGCAAGTCTGGAGGGCAAAAAGGGCATAAAGGTCATACATTGAAAATGACAGAGACGCCTGATGAGGTATACAAATTAAAAAGTGAATATTGCTCTTTGTGCGGAGGGAAATTAAACATAAATCAACAAGTACTAATATCAAAAAGACAAGTAATAGAAATTCCTCCGGTACAAGCAATATATAAAGAGTATCAACAATTTGGTTGTAGTTGTACAAAATGTGGTAATTTTCAAAAGTCAAGTTATCCACAGGGAGTTAATGCTCCGATTCAATACGGGGCAAGTGTAGTTTCACTTATAAGCTATTTAAATGTATATCAATATATTCCCTATTTGCGTATAAAACAATTATTTAAGGATGTATTTAATATATCCATAAGTGAGGGAAGTATACAAAATCTACTAAACAAGGAAGCGAAAAAGGCTTTGCCTGTGTATGAAAATATATTGAAAGAAATAGCTCAATCATCCTATGCAGGATCAGATGAAACCTCAGCAAAAGTAAATGGAGAAAAATGGTGGATGTGGGTATGGCAAAATGTAAAAAACACATATATTAGTGCATCAAAAAGCCGTGGATTTGAAACAATAAACGAAATAATAGGAAATAAATTATCGCATATAACATTAGGTTCGGACAGATGGGCAGCCCAACTTAAAATGATTACAGATAAAAAGCAAATATGTATAGCACATTTACTAAGAGACCTAATATATCTTGAAGAAGTTGAAAAATCGGATTGGGCAAAACACTTTGAATTACTATTATATTATGCATTATCGTTAAGAAAAGAAGCAGAAAAAAGAAATAGCCCTTACCTCCATAATGAAAAAGTGGCATATAAATTGGAACAACAACTAAATCGATTACTAATCCGAAATATTGATAAACAAAAGTATAGAAAAACTTATACTTTTCAAAAATCAATGATAAAAAATAGAAATTATATATTTACTTTCTTATACGATTTGGAAGTGCCTCCCGATAATAATGCTTCTGAAAGAGCAATTAGAAATATCAAAGTAAAGCAAAAAGTTTCCGGACAATTTAAAACAGGACAAAATTCTTTTGCAATAATTAGATCTGTTATTGATACTATTCAAAAAAGAGAACTAAACGTATTACAAAATCTTCAATTAATTGCTAACTTTGTACCTGAGTAGTTACAAATAATTTAGTTATGAAAAAAATCTTTCTTTCAGCATTGATTTTAATGGTAAATTTTATTGTTTTTTCACAAGATATTGCCTTTTTGGATAAACAGGATATTAGGAGAAGCGATGAAAACCTGAATAAAGAGATATTAACAACTAATAATGATGAAGAGTGGCCTAAATGCACTAAGCCCCAAAATTTAAATAGAGTTGCATTGCCCAATGGTGTTATTAGATTTAAATGGGATGAAGATTTTAATGATGGAAGCAATTATCAGATTAGATATAAGAAAAAAGATTCTTATGAATGGGTATATGATGAACAAAGCAAAAACTATTTTGATTTACCGAAAGGTGTTTTTTCTGATGATATTAGTTTTGAAGTAAGAAGAGTTTGTGAAATAAATGGTCAATTGGATAAAAGTTTGTGGGTTTGGATAGGAAGTGAAGACTTGAATTTATTATCAGCTAATTGTACTTGTGATTGTGATGAAACTAATCAAATATTGGATGATAAATCTGAAAATGTTGATTATTATGCAGTGTATCAAATTAACGCGGATTGTGTTTATTTAGAGTGGAATTTCCCATGTCCGTATAATCCAGACGGAGAATTAACAATAATGTTATTTTTTGGTAATGAAAACTATAATATTCTTTTTGACGGTTTTAATAATTCAGGAGATTCTACCTATGCTCTGAATGGTTCAGAATTAACTAAAGTCGTTTATGAATATAGAAAATCTAGTGAATGTTCATCTAACTGTGAATATCAAGCTCCAATATATCATGATTATTTTGGTGAATATGCAGAATCCTGTAGTACTCAATGTACTATATCAAATTTTTGTGAGTATATAGCAAGTAGATTAGATTCGACAAGCAATGATTATCATGCTTTACATTCACATCAGGAAGGAGAGGATTGTGTGTTTTTTGATTGGGATTTTCCGGAAAATGAAACCTGTGAGAGTTGGACATATCCATTTGCTAGTGTGGAAATTGTTTTGAAATCAGGACAGACAACTGTTTGGAGTAAAGAATATTCACAAAATATTGGTACTGATACTTACGAGTTGGTCGGAGGTGAACAATTTGATGAAGTAATTTATAATTATAAATATGATAATGGTGATGGGGCATATATATCATGTTCTTATTATACCGATTTGACATTTGGTGATTTTAATATTGATGTGCCGGAATGTGGTGAAACCACCATGTCTCCATGTTCTGTAATAAATTATTTGAGTGCCGAAAGGAATAATAATGAAATAACCTTGAGTTTTAAGGATATTACACAGGATGAATTTGATGCGTTATTTACCGGAGTGGGGTCGCCATACTCTATATATCTGGATTTGTTTGATGGTGAAAATAGTGGTAACAATAATAATTTACTTAATAATTATAATATAAATCTATGGGAGGTAAACGATATTTCAACATGGACATACACTATTGATTTGTCCTCATATGAGTCGGACGATTTTCATTTGTATGGAGGAGTATATGCAAATGCAGAAAACGGTGATGGATTTGATTGCGAAGATTATTATAAGGAAATTAATATCACGTCATTGCCTAATTTGTATTGTAATATATTATCATTGATGAAAGGGCAATTTTTAGATAATACTTTGATGATGTCTTATGTAAGTGAAAATTATTTGTCGGGAGAATTAGCAAATTTGGATTTGACTATAGACGAGGCTCAAGCTATTATGACAGGTATGGATTATGTAAATATAGAATTGAATTATACTTATAAAGATGATACTGGAAATAATGTTAGTGGAAATGCAACTAAATATGTTGAAGGGAGTAATTTTCAAGATATGGTTGCGTGGTCAACAATATTTGACAATATTCCGCAAAATGGATTTGAAGGGACTCTTGTATTTACAATTACGGATTCGGATTTTAGCGAAGATGATATTGTATGTGAGTCAAATATTTTGAACATTTATCAGCCTCAAAGTACGACTGTTTGTCAATTAATTGGAAATGTTAGAGCAGAAGTTCAAAATACTGATTTAAAATTCAACATGATTGCGGTGAATCAAAATGATTACAATGAAGTTGCTGATGACTACGAAGAACTTAATATTGATGTAGATATAAACTATCTTAATGCGAACAATGAAGTTATATTATTGAAGCATGAATTGATTCCACTACCAAAATCGACTAATAAAGGGGGAGGACCGATTAATTTATGGAATTATACAATACATAATTTGGAAACATCTGATGGAATTGCTGCACAGAATCTAAATCTGAAAATTGAAGGGAAAATAATTGCGATTGATTCAGATAATCAACAAGAAGATTGTTCTGATTTCGAAATGGATATTCAAGTAGAAACTAATCCCGGGGTGAGTTTGCCTCCATTTTCTTGTGGAGATGAATATACATATACTTCGCCAAACAATCAAGAAATACTGAACGAATTAAATGTCAATGATATAGTCTATTCTTATGGATTTCCTATTATGATTACAAAATTGACAGAAACAGGTGAAGGTAAGCATTCAGGCGAAGGATTAGCACCGATGCCTTTTAAGCAAACAAGATTGATGGTTTCTTTTAGTAATATAACGGTGAATACCACTAATGAAGTTTTGTCGGGTGATTTTTACGGTATAAAAGATAATATTGGAAATTATCCAAGTATAGAACCGGATACTATTAGTATTGGTGGTAAAATATGTCAACCGCCACCACCACCATCAGGATATGATCAAGATGGATATAATGAAGTGACCGGGCTTGATGCTTATGGATTTGATAAAAACGGGATAAATCATAAGACAGGTACAAAATGGGATGAAAATGGATTTGATAAAGATGGAAATTTTGTCAATGGAGGAAATCATACACCGGATGGATGTACTCGCGATAGTGTTAACTATAAAACAGGAGAGCGCTGTGATCCCGGTGCTTGGAAAAATTCGGATGCTTCTACTTTTGTGAATTCTGTTCAAAACACAATAGCGGTGGATATTGATAAAGCTTTGAATAATCTTAAAACTCTTTATCAGGATAGTTTGAATATCAAAAAACCTGAGTGCGATGCACTTCGACATGATATGAGAGAGTTGATCGATCAAAATCACCTTAACTATGATTCGACATATATATTTGGAGAGAATAGCGAATATATAAAATCAGGCATGAGCAAGCATTTCAAGGGAAAGCCTAAATCGTTGGATGTTAATTTCGGCTCTGAAATTTCTAGAAATCAACAAACCATCGAATTGGAGAATAAACATGTCGCATTGTATGGATGTGATATTAAAGAAATTGGCTTTACTGATTTAATTCAAGCGATCAATGGTCTTACCGCAAATGATAAGGAAGAAATAAAAACTACAATATTGCAAAAGATATCTTTTTTGGATAATGCTAAGATACAAGAGTTTAATAATAATCCCGATAGTTTTAATAATTGGTTAACGGAGCAATTAAAAATAATTTTGAAAAATTATATACCGGGGATTACTTATAATGGTCTGATACCTAAGAAATATAGGCGAAACAAAAGTTTTAAACATAATAATGTCGATTATTACAATTCTTTAGCATCAATAGATAATAATTTTGCAATTTCAGGGATAAAATCCAAAAAGGAAAAGCAAGAAGAATTGCGATTTCTATTTAATTCCGGATTTAAGGAAATCAACGGGGTTTCAAGGGGAATTTATCTTAATAAAATAGCAAAAGCCAGGGCGATGTTACCTCCCGGAGGAAATTCAAATGGATATGATAGCAAAAATTTGTTACCACTTGAGGTATATAACAAAGGAGAAGGCGGTGAAAATAAATATCTTGTATTATTGGATAATATCGTTATCCATTCCAATTCACCTGCAACCATGGATGTATATCTGGTAGTGGAAGATATCAATGAAGAAAAGCAAAAGTTGGTTTTTAATAGTTTGAATAAAACATTTACCCCTAAAGGCTTGGTTGGAGGTCAAGGTAAAATAGGATTGGGAACTCAAATAGATATAAAATTAAATAATTCAATAAAATTGATATTACCTGCTAATGAAAATTATATTTCATGGGATTGCGAGGGGTTTCAAACGTTCAATTTATCTGCCGAATTGGAAATATGTAGAAACTATATCACGCCCCTTGATACCGATCTAAAACCATTGCCACAGGATGAAAGGTTTAAGGTTCATATAAATGCCAATTTTTCCGATTGGCTGCAAACAGTCATCGACATTAATAGTGAAACCCCATTTGCGGTCACAGGATATGAAGATATAAAGTGGAATCTTAATGATCTAACAATAGATCTATCGGACACTTATACACCATCCTTTTCATTGCCTAATGGTTATTCCGGACCTTATGCCAATAGTGTAAATTTAACACCTCAATGGCGTGGAGTTTATATAAAAAATCTGACAGCTTATTTGCCAAAATCATGGTCAAAAGATACAACAAAGCATATTTCGGTGGAAATATCTGAAGCTATAATTGATGGAAACGGTTTTACCGGTGTAATTGAAGGAAATGATGTTTTGCCATTTGATCAAGGAAGTATGGGCGGCTGGAAATTTTCGGTCGATAATATCCAAATGGTATTTGTGCAAAATCATATTAGAGGAGGTGGATTTGGTGGTTATTTGAATATCCCTATTATGAAAGATGATAATTTGGAATACACGGCCTCAATTTTTCCTGAGAATCATTATATATTTAGCATAAGTCCTCCTCCAAATAAAACCAAGTTCAATATGTTTTGTGCAGAGGTTAACTTATCAAACAATTGTAAAGTAGAAGCAGAGTATATTGCCGGAAAATTTAAAGCCAAAGCTACGCTAAGCGGGCAATTAAGTGTAACACCTTCACTTGTGAGTAGTAAGGATAATACAGGGACACATATTGATTTGCCAAAGGTGACTTTTAAGGATTTTGAACTGTCAACGGAAGATCCGTATTTTTCACCAGGTGAATGGCATGTATCCAATAGTATAGGGGGTACATATAATGGGTTTGGTGTTTTTGTAAAAAACATATATCCATATAAATGGACGGACGATTCGGATCCTACATCCGGGAATAACGGGAATATCGCATTGAATATTGATTTGACTCTGGCATTAACGAAAGATTCTCCGGGAGTAAAAGCACATGGGGGATTTGGAATAAAAGGGAGAAGGAACAATGATGGTGGTATAACTAATTGGGATTTTGCAGGATTTGACTTTAGAGAACTTCTGGTAGAAGGATCTTTTCCGGGAGTAAAAAAGATATTTGGATATATTAGAAAGTATGATGGCTCTAATAGTACTGTGACTATAAACGGTACACAAGTAGATTATGGGACGGGATTTAGAGGAGCATTGGAAGTACAATTTGCTAAAATTGGCACAAGTCTTAGTGCAGTCGGACAATTCGGTAGTATTGGTGAGGGAGATGATAAATATAAATATTTCTTTGTAGATGCTTTGGCGAATCTCGGTATGGGAATTCCGCTCTCCCCTATACCATTAAAGATACAAGGTTTTGGTGGGGGATTGTCTTATCACATGGACAGGCAATTCTCTTACGATAATCTTGATTGGAACAAAGATATTACTACTCCACCAAGCGGTCTCGGGCAATCTTTTTCCGGCACGGTATATTTGCCTGATAGCAATATATGGCTAGGTTTGCAGGCTACTATGCTTATATCTGCTACCAAGGAAGAGGCTTTTAATGGTTCTGTGTCCTTTGGTATTCAGTTTATTGATCATGGAGGAATTGATAAAATTCAAATGTATGGAGAAGGAAAGTTTATGGAGCCGATTAGTATAGGTAGTATCCCTGAAATTTCTCTTTCAAGTTTTAAAAAGGAGAAACCTTTTGATGAAGCTGCCCCATCAGGTACAGCAGCGATAAAAGCATATTTTAATCTTGAGATTGATTTTGCTTCAGGTATATTTACTGGTAATCTTACTGCATTCATGGATGCTCAGTTAGGAAGTGTCAATATGCATGGAGACGGGGGTAATAATAAATTAATTGATGCAAGTTTATATTTTAGTAAAGACAAATGGCATATTTATATCGGTACACCTACCAAAAGGGCAGGAATAATGTTAAGTGCTCTTGGATTGAAAGCAAAATTAAATGCTTATATAGATATTGGTACGGAGATACCTGATTTTCCGGGTGTGCCTGCCAATGTTAGATCGGTAGTAGGTGATATCAATATAAATAATAGTATGCGAAATTCCGGCGCAGGATTTATGTTTGGAGCGTCTTTCAATACCACGGCTACATTGAATGCTATAGTGGCATCTGCCAGTGTTGAAGCAGAAATAGGTTTTGATATTATGTTGAGGAAGTATAAAAATGCTACTTGTGCAGGAATGTCAGGAGAGGTTGGTATAAACGGATGGTATGCTACAGGCCAGATGTGGGCGTATCTTGCGGGAGAATTGAAAATAGTTGGAATTACAGTTTTTAAAGCAGGGGTTGCAGCGGTATTTCAAGCGCAACTACCCAATCCTTGGTGGTTGAGATCAACTTTTGGAATTAAATACAAAAATTGGAGAGGGAAAACAAAATCAAGGACAGTAACTGTAGAAATCGGGGAGAGATGTATAATGTCAGGAAGTAATGCAAGTCAACTTGGGTTTAGCATTATTTCTGATGTTCAGCCTGGAGGTGATACTATTTTGGTAAAAGTAAATACAGCGCCTATTGTATACTTAAATGTTCCGTTAGAAAGGAAATCAAAGATCACAATGGGTGGTACAGAAAAAGAATTTGAAGCTAAGAATTTTACTGCAACTCTCACAACAAAAGATGGATATGAACTTCCTATCACAATAGATACCAGCAATATGTATAGTAGAAAAATAATACCGGTAAATATGCTTCCTCCCAATGATACTATTACACTTAAACTTAGTGTCGATTTATATATTAATGGAGTTAAATCAAATGATAATTCAGAAACTCGTGACATAGTGTATATTACTGATGGTCCATTGGATTATATACCTGAATCAAATGTGTCTGATGCATATCCTTTCAATGGAATGGTCAATTTTTATAGAAATGAATATCTTAAACACAAGGGATTTATTGATTTGAATATAGGTCAGACTCAGTTGATTTATGATTTGCCTGAAGGAGTAGAGAATTATGTAAGAATAACATCCTCTTCCGGGGAAATAAAAATCGAAGAACCTTATACTTACAATTATGGAAGGATAGAATATGATATTGATCCCGGAGCATTGGTGCCCGGAGAGCAATATAAATTGGAATTGATAAAAAAACCTGTTTCAGCAGATTCCGGAGATAGTCAACCCACTGAAAAAATAATCTATAGTATGTATTTTAGGGTAAGTAATTATGAAAATATAAAAAGTAAATTTGAGTCAATAGTGTCAGGTACATCATCAAGTTCAGGATTGCCCCCATACCAAAAAACCGGTGGATATACTATATTGCAAAGAGATGTAGGTGATGAACCTTTTAGTCAAGCGGAAATAGATAAAGTATATGGATTTGATAAACTAATAGACTACTATATTGATTTTGGAAATAATGCGTGGTTTAATGAATATAAAACTTATATGTATGATAAGTTTCCTGATAGTGATATCAAATTTGAAGGTCAAATAGAAGAAGTTTATCATTCACTTACAGTTGAATCACAATTTCCGAGTATAATTGATGAAAAGACATATATAAATGGCGTGAGATTTGATACTATCAGCCAAAAATTTAAATATTATCCTGCATGGACTGCTAATAAGGATCATAGTTCACTAAAAGGATTGATAGATAGGTGGTATAGGGTAGAATATGAGAAAGCAGAAGAAAGTTGTAAGAAGGATGTTGACGTTATAGCATATCCTCCAAATTTGGATAGTTGTATTGATAATTACATTAATTTATCTCAATCAATAAAAGATTTTAAAGCACATTTTGAAACTTTTAAAGACTTGCCAACCGGGGATTATCGGGTATATGTGGTATATACATTACCGGATGGTACACGGACAACCTATACGACAATACATTTCAATTATAATAATAACAATTAAAAATGATAAATATTATGAATAATAAATCATTGATAACGATTATTTTGACCTTGATGCTAATATTGAAACTAAATGC
Organism: Saprospiraceae bacterium; assembly: GCA_027011385.1. Lineage (GTDB taxonomy): Bacteria > Bacteroidota > Bacteroidia > Chitinophagales > Saprospiraceae > JADJGA01. Next base: position 9,678 of record JALVAD010000449.1, read on the forward strand.
TCAGAGTTTTGAGGGTGGCATACATAGAGTACATGCGAATGCTGTTTCGGATAGTATAAAAGTGAAATTGCGGTGGAGTCATAGTGATAGATTGACCTGGGAGAAAGCTAATCAATACGGATATACAATTATAAGAAGAACCATTGATAGTAGTGGTATTGAACTGAGTTATTATGATCAATATAAGTCAGTGGATACTTTGGAGACAGGGTTAAAACCTTTGGGTGAATCACAATGGGGTCAATCCGACAAAGAGCAAATGGCAAAAGAGTTGATGTATAGTGATACACTTGGTATGATGCATTATTCTGATGATGTTGACACTACAATGCTAACAACAATGGATACCTTTGCTCTTGCCATCAGGCAACGAGATAAGGAGGAAAATAGGTACGACTTTACTTTAGTGGTGGCAGGGCAGGATTTTGATGTTGCAAAAAAATTGGCTCTTGCGTATGAAGATACTAGTTGCGAGCATGGTAAAACCTATTTATATAAGATTGCTGTCAATTTTGATAGTACTGATATTATTATCGAGCCTGCTTATGTGAAAGCGAATCTTGACGATGTTTTTCATTTTCCTGCACCTGAGATAACTGCGGAAGGAGTTGATAGTGGAGCGATAATCAGTTGGAAGATTTCAGATTTGACCCCTTACTATACTTCATACAGGATAGAACGTCGTACGGAAAATACCGGATTTAAGGATATCATAGGCGCTCCTTTTGTATTCGGTTCACAAGTAGAAGAAGATCCGGATTATGCATATTTTGTAGATACATTGGCGGATAATCAGACTGAGTATATATATAGGATTGCGGGATATACATATTTTGGAGATACCGGACCATATTCGGATACTGTTCATATAGTAGGGAAACCTGCAAGATTGCCTATCAATATTAATTTTGATTATGTCAGAGAAAATGACCAAGGAAATGTTAGAATGGTCTGGAATCACTATGAAACTATCGATGAATATATGGATGCTATCGAAGGATTCAATATATACAAATCCAAAGATATAAAGGGTAAATATCAAAAGATCAATACAACGATATTGGATAAAACCGATACGATGTATATTGATCAATCACCAAATAATGCAGGATATTATGTGCTTGAATGCATTGATACGGTAGGATATAGTTATATGTCATATCCGTATTTTGAGCAATTGACTGATTCCATACCGCCCGAGATGCCGGTTGGATTGACAGGAGATATTGATCTAGGAGGAAAAGTTACTTTGAATTGGGCAACAAATAGTGAAGAGGATCTTGTGGGATATCGTATATTTACCGCCAATCAAAGAGATACAACCACCTTTGTACAGCAAACGGATTTTGCTGTTGAAGATACTACTTATTCCTTTTATATAGATCCCAATTTTGAGATGGATACATTGTATGTAAAGATATTGGCAGAAGATACACATAGCAATTATTCCGACTTTTCGGAGATTATCGCATTGGCAAGACCCGATCTTGTGGGACCATCACAACCGGTATTGGTAAAAGCTTATTCTGTTACTGATGGGGTGAAATTGGAGTGGAGATATAGTGAAACAGAGGATTTGGACAGGCATGAATTGTGGCGTAAGCCCAAAAATGCACCGGGCTGGATAAATATTCTGACAATATTCAAGAAAGATATGGACTCTATAGGTATTGAATTTATTGATACTTTGAATCTTGAAAATCGTGTTTATCAATACAGGCTGATAGCATATGATGATGCCGGCAATGCTACTCCATCCAATATGATAGAAATAAGACCCATGATCAGTATGGAAAGGGGACATATAGAAAATCTTAGAGGTTTGTTTTATTGCAATGAGAATGTATCAGGTGCTGTGGCAGTTAATCTATTGATTACAGCTTTGGATAGTATTCTTACTATTTATGAACATACCGGTTATATTGATGATGCCATAATAGTGCAGCTCTATTTTTACGGCTATATCACAGCACAACAGGCTAATCAATATCAAGCTATGCCTGATAGTGAATTGGCGGCAATATTGTACAATCTGAGAGATGATCTTGTGGCACTTTCCAATCAGGAGATACTTTGCGGAGCTGTATTGGGCTGGGATTATAATTATGAAGAATTGGAAGGATTGAGTTTTAAGATATATAGAGGAATATTGCAGGCGGGTAATGTGTCGAGTCAGCCCGGTGGCGTAATATTGTATAAGACTATAACGGCAACAGATGCATTTTTGACCGATTATCAAGCTCAATCCGGTATATCAGTTAGTTTCCCACTATCAACTTCAGCGGGAGGAAATGGAGAGGATGCTTATATTCCGAGATTTATATTTATTGACAATGAAGCCGAGCCGCGCTTCAAATATTTTTATCGTATAATGGCAAGTTGGGAAGACGGAGGGTATACAAAATTAACCGATGCAGTAATAATAGACATCAGTCCCAATCAAAATGCTGCAACGGGACAAAACTTAGGAAATTAATTTTTTTAACATAAATAAAGATTTGGAAAATGAGAAAAGAAAAAGCACTATTGATTATTGCGTTTTTATTAATAATCGGCAATCTTGGAATCTCACAAGTTCAATTTGAGAAACATGATATTGGTGGAAACACCTATGGGGGAGGGGTGGTTGCAGATTTGGAAGGGGATGGAGATAAAGATATCATATTGATGCCGGATTATTTTGGTAACAAGACTTATTGGTGGGAGAGTGATATAGGAGATTCTTTGACCTTTTCCTTTCATACGTTGCTTGATTTTAAGAGTTATTATTTAGCTGTAACAGATTTAGATAAAGATGGAGATAATGATTTGGTGACTAGTTCTAATAATGGATTTGAATGGTGGCAAAATGACGGAACAAATACCAATTATCAAAAGATTGTAATAAATCAAAATTATGTGAATGCAGATAAGATACAAGTTTTAGATTTTGATGGTGATGAAGATCTTGATGTCGTAGCAAGTTCTTGGGAAAATGGGTATGTTATATGGTTGGAAAATGCTGGTAGTCAAAATTTTACAAGTCATATAATCCTAACAGAATATTGGAGATCAACAGCTTTGAAGATTATTGATTTTGATAAAGATGGAGATTTGGATATAATCACATCAACTTCAAATTCACTTGGAGAACAAAGTATAGTCTATCTTAAAAGAAAAAGTATCTTGCCTGCTGTATTTACTAAGCATATTATTTTTGAAGATACAGAAAATTTCATGGAATGTGAAAGTTTGGATATAATTGATTTTGACAACGATGGAGATTATGATATAATAGCTGCAATTGATAATAATCAAATAGATAAATTTGAGAATATGGGAGGCGACATACCACAATTTACAAGAAGTATGATTTCTTATTTTCCATCGCCGTTGGATGTTAAACTAAATGATTTGGATATGGATGGAGATTTTGATATTATTTGTAGTTCATATTCAGATAGTATATATGTTTGGTGGAATGACGGAACTCCAGATATGAATTTCAATAAACAGTTTTTGCTTCCGGAAAATATAATATATGATATACTATTAAGCGATATGGATAATGATGGAGATATGGATATCTGTACAACAAAACAAGGAATAAAATGGTGGGAAAACCTTTCTGCTTCAGTACCTACATCCATCACAGCCCAGCCTATTGGCAAATCCGTTTGTCTTGGAGAGAATGCAACTTTTGCAATTACTGCTTCCGGTGACAACCTCAGCTACCAATGGCAAAAAGATAATGCGGATATCTCCGGTGCTACTTCAGATAGCTATACCATAAGTGCCGTATCAGCATCCGATGCAGGAGAATACAGGTGTGTGGTATCAGGTGATGGCGGTGCTGTCACCAGCGATGCAGCAACATTGACAGTACTAGTAAGTACTACAATCACCACACAAGCTCAATCACAGACAGTATGCGAAGGACAATCCTCAACATTTGCTGTAGAAGCCACAGGAGACAATATCGGCTACCAATGGCAAAAAGATAATCAGGATATATCGGGAGCTACATCAGCTACATATACCATAAATAGTACTACCATCGGAGATGCAGGTAACTATACCTGTGTTGTTTCGGGTACTTGCGGTACAATTACCAGCGATGCAGCTACCTTGACAGTAAAGGAATTGATATCGATCTCTTCCCAACCGCAATCTATAGAAATCAATAAAGGTAAGCAAGCAGTATTTTCTGTTGCAGCCAGCGGTACAATTTCCACATACCAATGGTACAAGGATGGTACGGCATTGTCTGACGGAGGCAAATATACCGGTACTACTACTGCTCAGCTGACTATATCCGATGTAGCACAAAGCGAAGCGGGAAGCTATACGGTAAAAATATCGGGTGATTGTGGTGATGTCACATCCGATGCAGCAACATTGTCCGTACTGACTGCAACTGATAATATTGCAAATGCCGGTATCACTATAATACCGAATCCCGCACACGACTATATCAAGATAATAAATACAGGACAAAAAATAAATAAACTGGAAATATACAACACTGCGGGTATCAAAGTGCTACAAAAATCAAAGGATTTTGAGCATATCGACCTGTCCGGTTTGGAAGCAGGAGTGTACTTTGTGAAAGTGATGAGAGGAAGTGAGGTGAGAGTGGAGAGGGTGGTGCATAGGTGATAGGTGATGGGTGATGGGTGATGAGACGGAGAGAGTTGGAGACGGAGAGAGGGAGAGACTGAGAGAGGAGGGGACTGAGAGAGGGAGAGACGAAGTGACGGAGAGACGGAGAGACTGAGAGAGAGGGGGGGACTGAGAGAGGGAGAGATGAGAGATGAGAGGTGAGTGATGGGTGATGGGGGATTTCGTGTTCCGAGTTTTTCAGTAAAATAGGGAAAACTTAGGACTCGAAAGCACGACTGGAAGGAGTGATTTTGAAGCCGGCTTGTATTCGAGGGTTTGAAAGCTCAAGGTTCAAAGTTTCAGGTTTGAAAGTTTTTGAGTTTCAGGTTTCAGGTTTATGGATGGGTGATAAGTGATGGGTTTTTTAGTAAAATAAGAGAAAGCTTAGGACTCGAAAGCACGACTGCAAGGAGTGATTTTGAAGCTGGCTTGTAATTGAAAGGTTCAAGGTTCAAAGTTCAAGGTTCAAAGTTTCAGGCTGAAGCGATGAGTAAGCGTACAGAGGGAATTTATAGGATTTGAGGATTATAGGATTTTGTGCAAAATTTGGAATTATTGATAATTATGGGAATAAATAAACTAAATAATAAATAATTATGAAGGCAATTTACAAATCAATGTTAAGGACAATAGTATTAATCTTTTTGTTTAGTAGTGCTTTGATAGGGCAGAAAGAAAATAAGACTGTTGGAAAGGATTCGATAAGGTATAGATTGACAAATTTGACTGATGCAGCACAAGCAATACAGGCAAATCCAAATGAAATTCATTTGGGTGATTATACTGGATTTGAAAGTGATAATCAGTATGAAGATGAACTTCTAGCAATTGCATTAAAAGTACACAATACTCTTGGATTTGATGTGTACGATCTCGGATTGTGGCCTATGATGTCCTATACACATGAAGGCGTTAGTCAAAGTATTGATAAAATCAAAGAAGATATAATATCAGAAAAATATGTTCTTTATCATTATAATATTGTGGCAGATCAAACAATTGGGGATATAACATTTATTGTAGTTGATAAAGTAAATGGGGTCAGTACTGATTTGAGTCTTGTTGCAGAAATCGTGAATATGCAATTAAACAATTTTATGACTGAAGATTTTGTATTTTTAAAACGAGTACTTGTTGAAGTTAAAACGCTAGAATATTTTTCAAATTATTTTTTATTGGAAAATAAATTTATTTCAGTTTTGGAAGAATCTGGATCTTTGTTAAGATCTAATGATCCACCTAATTATACTATGATAACTGATATTATGCCTGGTTTAGATAAGCTGTTATCATTGTCTGGTATTGTCTTTAAAGCTGAAAATGTTAAAAGCCTCATTTATCCGAAAAAAGTGTTGCCTAAGGGATATGACCCCCAATATACAAAACATGTATCTGGTATGGTATTAGGATTTACTACTTCCGATGATAAAACATATATTGCTATTTCTGATGGACAATATCCCCCAGGTTTAAAAGGGTATGCATATATAGATGAAAAAGGTGATAGAGTTTTATATAAACCAGAAGTAATTACAGATACAGATGCTGAAGTTTGGTTAGGATTTAAAAACCTCAAATGTCCTGAAAGTAGTGAATCATGTAATATGAATGGTTATTTAGTAAAATTATTCAACTATAAATCATCAACAAATAATGATCCAGAAGCCCCTTTATCAGGTCCTTTATATTCATATGAAGAATTAGCTTTAAATATTAAAGATGTTGCATATTCATTAAATGAGAATAATTTACAGGATTGGTTAATTGCATCAGGGGTTCCAAATTTTGAGACGCAAAAACCATGTATGCCATTAATAACAAATCTAGATGGTTTTATTAGAATTTCTAATAGTTCAGATGTTATTAATATTGGAAATGCCGCTATAAATATAGATGGTGTTGCTGAAAATATGTGGTTGTTAAATTCAAATGGAATAATTTATGGAATACATAATAATGTTAATGGCCCACCTGATTATTATTATTGGAATCATAATTGCTATTCTTGGAGACCTTTATTATTAAGTAATACAGAGGTTATTGATGGGATAGGTCAGTTTGAAATAGAAATAATAGAAGCGCTAAATTCGATAGATTTTACAGATCCTCATATTTATATAGAAGCTGGTCAAACGATAATTACTATTGTTGGAATTGCACATGGAGGAGGAGCAATTTGGGTTGCAGCAGGAGTGACATTGGCAATAATAGATGGAGCATTATATTGGCATGAAGGTGATAATACTAATGCATTTTTAGCATTTGCAGGAGCTGCTGTTGATTTAGGGGTAATAAAACTTGGCGGTAAATTTGTTATGGCTTTAAAAGGGGTTCCTTTTGATCCTAAGTTTATTTCGAGAATGGGGACAAAAGTAACAGGAGTGAAACTTTCAGATTTGACTGGTGCATTAAATGACGCAAAAAAAGGGAAAGAATTTATAGAAGATGTGATAAAGGTTTTTAAAGGAGCAGAAAAAGGGAAAGGTAGTCCTTTTATGAAATTTATGGCACTTAATAAGGATAAGGGGGTTAAGGCGTGGGAAATTATTAGTGATCTTCATTCAAACATCCGTACAAAAGTTCTTAATTTAAAGGTAGTGCGAAAATTAGAAAATATTGGTCTTGATCCAAATTTATCAGAAGCTCATAAGAGAATTAGAAAAATTATTAAAAATTTAGATGGGGCAGGAAATAAGGGGATACACATTTCAAATAGAATTATAAGTGGAGAATTAGATGACATTAGTGGTTTAAGCAAAGTTTTAAATAAATCTACAGATTCTGGATATCTTAATGCAGCAAAACAGGCTATTGATAAGGCTGATGAAGTTATTGCAAGTGGAGTGCAAAAAAATAGATTAGTATTTGAAGATGAAGTACCAGGTGTTTATGATGTAGATGTTGGAATTAAAAGTGTAAGTGGATCTCCTATATACGAAAAGGCTTACCAATTGAAAAGTGTAGAAACCCCAAATGCGGTTAAGAATAATTTAGGGTCAAATCAAGTGTCACAAATTATATACTCTCCTTCAGCGTCAAAAGTGTATGAGGTAGAAATGAGGTCAGGTACTTTTACTGAATTAGAGGGTATTGAAGATTTTTGGGCAAACTTGAATCAGACGAAATCAGAATACCCTAAATTGCAAATCCAAGTAAAGGACATTAATGGCGTAATTAAAAAATATTAAGATGACGGTTACTTCTTTTGATCCAATTGCTGTATGGCATTTTAACAGTAAAAAGACGAATGAATATTTTAAGTATAGTAATGTTGAGTTTGGTTGCTATCCTGTGTGGGTATTTTGGAACTTAAAAAACATACTAAATATTCTATATAAATCCAAAATATTATTAATTAATAAACTGACATTTTTAGGCATAGAAGAGATTATTATTGATTTCAAGGGTAAAGATACAACTGTAGATGAAGTTATTGACGTAATTGTTAGCGAAATATATACTTCTAAAGTATCTTCCTCAATAAAATTTTCAGGGAGAACCGTTTTAAATGAGAATGGAAAAGAAAAAAGTTTTTCTAATATAGTTCAATTTCACTGTACCTTGAACTTAGGTTCTTTTACTATTTCTTTATTCTCGGATTGTTGGGTACCTATAGATCGGAATGATAAATTACAAGTTGATTTAGCTGAAAAATGTAGCCCAATTTTGAGTAAGGCTTTAAAGAAAATAAAAGAATTAGGGTTTGATTCTGTAACCCCAGATTCAGGTGAGGAATATACAGATGAATTACTCCCTCAATTTGGTTTTAAAGTATATTTATATGATACCGCTATAGATGAAATAGATTACAAGCAACTTTCAAAAGAGGATAAATGGCGTATTGAGAAATATCTATGGAAAAATAGGATAACTTACCCTGCATAAGTCTTCCTTTCTTTAAAATCTCAGATGATGATGTCAAGGAAATTATTTACTAATAAAAATATTAAGAATTATTTTTCGGGTAAATATTTGAATATTTGTATACTCAGATACATTGCATATTGTTTTTGAAGCAGATCTATAATCGGAAGTTGTAGCAAAGCGAAAGTCCCGCATAGCGAAGCGTACTGAGGGATTCCATGTTTCGTGTTCCGTGTTTTTTTTGTTCCATGTTCCAGGTTTCGGGCTGGAGCAAAGCGTAAGATGGAGTGTAGCGGAAGCTGTAGCGTAGCGAAAGTCCCGAGTAGCGTAAGTGTACCGAGGGATTACGAGTAGTGAAGCGTACCTAGGGAATTTATAGGATTTGAGGATTATAGGATTTTGTGCAAAGTTGGGAATTATTGATGATTACGGGATTAAATCAAAACCACGGATGTGGTTTAATGTGAATAGCCCATAGTGCAACTATGGGAAAGATGAAATGAAAAAATAGAACCCCGAAGGGTGTTCAATATTAATAAATAAGATAAAAATATACAATTATGAAAGCAATAAAAATCACAATTCTATTGTTGTTTTTAACAGGGACTATATATGCGCAAAACTGCTGTGAGAGCGGAGATTGCTATATACGTCTGGATGATATATCGGGAGTGGATACCGATGAATACCAAGATTCTTTGCAGGCGGCGGCGTGTCGATTGGTACAGGCATTTCCGGAGGATTTTAGGCGGGATTTTCGTGTCTATGACTTTGGTTTTTACCTGCACAATGAGAATTTTAACGGTAGTTATCCGGAGGTATTTGAGCAGGTAAAGTCGCAGATAGACAAACCGTATTATCTGTTGTTTGGTAAGCAGACGGATAGTAAGGGGGTGTATACTAAGATATGGGTGGAGGTGAAGTTGCCGACTACCGGAAGTTTAGATTGTATTAAAGAAAGCCATATGAATTATTTTTCAACTTCAATTCAAAGTGTTGTTAGCCAAGAGTATATTAGTTTTGGTAAAGTACCCAATAACTATAGTAATGCAGAAAAGAAAGGAATGTCATATTTAAAAGATTTAGTTTTGGCAAAACACGAATGTTGCGTACAAACTTTTAGAAGTGGAGAGGCTTGTGGAGAGTGCTTAACAGCACAGAGTATGTTGACATATTTAAAAGATTTGAATTATTCTATTTGTGCTAATTATGATATTGCCGCTGCTAACATTTTAGATACTTCCTCATATTTAAAACAATATGCCAATATCACAATTACATCTGGAAATAAAACAATGAATATAAATAATGAAATTAAGGAAATATTTAATGGTCTGTCGGGAGCAGTCGATGTTTCAGGAGAAATCAGATATTTTTTTGGGACACCTGCTGAATGCAATGAGATAATGAAAATGGCACCAAAGCATAAATTTAAAGGTAAAAAAACTCCTTATCTTTATGTAAAGGTAATTGCTTTTAATTCATTTTTTACAGGGGATCAGTTAGCAATAAAGATTGAAACAAATTTAAAAACACAAATCGGTCCCGGTACAGGAACTTTATATTTTTTAAATTTTGATAAGAATACAAATACAAATGCAGTTATAGATTCGACACAATACTTCTTTGATCTTGCCCAATTATCAGCAATAAAAATAGAAAAAATTTCTAACACCAAATCATTGAACATGGGTAAATCAGATGGTATTGTGATTATTGGAAAAAGCAAAGTACAGGTTGTTAATTTCGTTTTGAATGACCAATTTAGTATTTGCGAATTATTGAATGAAAATGGTTCTTCTGGGGATGTGTTTTCTTGGGCATTTAATAAAGATGGTGAGGTGGAAGTCGGAAGAAATGATATGAATCCTGAAAGATCTCCTAATCCGGTTATAATGGTTGATGTTTCTGATCTTGAAACTTTTTATACAAATTGGGATAAAAATGATCATATTAATAGATTGACCCTTAATGGGGAAAAAAATAAAAATAGACTGATAGCGTTTCTGATTTTACATGGGACATCTCATTTGGCGGGGTTTGGGCATAGTGTTGGAGGTGTTGAAATAATAGGATATTGGTCAAAAGCAACTTTAATTGGGAAATACGTAAAAAAATATGACTGGATTTTTGAAGATATGATAATTGATACAGTTGAAGATAAAGATTTTAAGATTGTAATAAAAAGAACGAATGAAAGGTTTACTCCATAGAAAGATATTTTTTGTTTTATTGTATTTATTTATTGTAAGTTGCAACGATGACTGTACCAACTCTATAAAGAGAGTAAAAATACTCCGTAACAATTATACGCTGGAATTCTGCGATACATTTAATTTAGAAACCAGAGTATTTTCAGCGATAAATAAAGGTACTTATATATCTTATTTATATGAAGCCGGTGATTTATATATTGATATTGTGGCTGGAGATATTACAACTGATGATGAATGGGGTTTAGATTATGATCTAACAAAAGAAGAAGTTAAAATAAAGGAAGAAGTGGAGAGAAGTTATATGAATGAATTCATATACCTAAAAACGTTTAATTTTAGTCAGAAATTTAGAACTTTAGCTTATATTATTCATAATACAAGAGGTAATAGGATAGATAATTACGGTTTTATATCAACATTCAAATTTGATGGATATACAATGCAGATTACGTTGATGTCAAGTATTGATAAGTATAGTTTTAGTGAATTAGAT
>JALVAD010000450.1 GCA_027011385.1 Saprospiraceae bacterium
TTACAGTACATACACATTTAGTTTTGCTGAATATGCAATATCTGAATCAAAAGGGGATATTAGCGACATATATTCCAAAGGATTTTTACCTTTTACCGCTAATACATCAATAAATTTCCCTGTTTTTTATCTTGCAAGAAGCATTAGAATAGATACTTTGAGATTTAAAGATTCTTCCGAAAATAGAAGAGTTGATAGAAAATCCGGTTTAACTAATATCCAAATAGCAAAAATTCCTCTTAAGGAATTTGATATTAATAATAAGCAATTTCTTGATTTTTGTATTAATTACGCTGAGGAGCGATTTTCAGGAAATAGTATGAGTATAGATAGATTTAAATATATCCTAAAATGTGGCATTGCGACTGATATTTTTGAATTCACATCGGAAGATAAGCTTTTAGGCTATGTTTTGGCAGTTTTAAATGAGGACACCCTGCATTATTGGTTTTCATTTTTTGATTCTTCCTTACTGCAATCTTTTCCAATAGGGAAATGGATGATGTGGAAAATGATAAAATGGTCGAAAGAAAATGATATCAAATATATTTATCTAGGTACTGCATATGGAAAAAAAGCATTGTACAAAACAAGAGACTTTAAAGCTCTTGAATATTTTGATGGTAATAGTTGGAATGATGACCTTAAACAATTGAAGCGATTATGCAAAACCGATGATATCAGAAAAGAAGGTGATTTTTTTAAATCTTTAGACAATCCTAATAATTATCTCGAATCAATATTAAAAAATCAATAAATTATGGAAAACAGTTACGGGTTTTTATCAATACTACCACCATTAATCGCTATAATCATTGCGATCAGAACAAAGCAAGTCTATTTGGCATTGCTGATGGGAATATTCTTTGGCTTCTTGATTATTGATGGATGGAATCCCTGGAATAGTCTATTAAGTACAGTTGAAAGTATGGTTTATGTTTTCAAAAACCCAGGAAGCACTAGAACGATAATGTTTTCAGCCCTGGTTGGAGCTTTAATTCTCTTGGTTCAAAAATCAGGTGGTGTAGATGGTTTCGTGATATTTATGGATAAAATACTAGAAAAAATAGAACATAAAAGTCTTGAAACTAAACAAAAGCTAGTACAAATCCTTGCTTGGTTAACAGGAATAGTTGTCTTTGTTGAGACTAGTATTTCATCTTTGACAGTTGGAACCATATTCAGACCCATATTTGATAAATTAAAGATACCAAGGGAAAAACTTGCTTATATTGCAGATTCTAGTTCGGCACCAACCTCAATATTAATCCCCTTAAATGCTTGGGGTGTTTTTATTATGGGCTTGCTCATTGAACAAGGATTTAATCAACCTATTAACGTTCTTTTCAAAAGCATGATTTATAATTTTTATCCAATATTCGCCTTGTTATTAGTTCCTTTTTTGATTTTGACAGGTATCGACTTTGGTCCAATGCTCAAAGCTGAAAAAAGGACTAAAGAAACAGGAAAACTCATGAATGACAATGCAAAACCAATGGTCTCGAAAGAATTAACAGAAGCAAAACCGGCTTCAGGCATAAAACTTAGAGCCTCCAATATGATTATACCAATCCTTGCAATGGTATTGATGATGCCGATAATGCTCTCAATTACAGGGAAGCTTGAAGGAATTGCTTTGGTTCGTGGACTTAATAAAGAAAATAATTTTTTTAATAGATTTATATATTCAATGATAAATGGCGATGGATCCAAATCTGTATTAATGGCAGTTGTGATTGCTATCCTGATAGCAGCAATTATGTATAGAGCCCAAAAGATTTTCAAAACAAATCAAATTGTTGATTTAATTTTAAAAGGCATATCCGAGTTGATACCATTGGCATTATTGATGCTTTTGGCCTTTTCAATCAGTTCCGTAGCAAAACAATTGCATATTGGAGAATATATTGCAGATGTTACGGAGAGTTGGTTATCCCCGGGGCTTTTACCGTTTTTAATATTTATTATTAGTGGGTTTATAGCTTTTTCAACAGGTACTTCTTGGGGTACTTTTGCTATTATGATACCTATAGCTGTACCCCTGGCTAGATCAATGGATGCAGATGTTTATATGACGATAGCATCTGCATTGGGAGGGGGAGTTTTTGGAGACCACAGTTCCCCGATTTCGGATACTACCATTATTTCTTCAATGGCTTCTGCAAGCGACCATATCGATCATGTAAAAACTCAACTTCCATATGCACTTTTAGCTGGAGGTCTAGCGGCACTTTTTTACTTAATAATCGGACTAACAACATAATATATGATAAACATTTCGAACCTTTCACTCTACTTTGGAGATAGAGTTATTTTTGACAATATTGGTATAACAATAAAAGATAATGACAAAATCGGTATAGTCGGCAGAAATGGAGCGGGTAAGACTACTCTATTTAAACTTATTTTGAAGGAGCTTTTGCCGGATAATGGGCAAATATTAATTCCAAATAATCAGACCTTAGGCTATCTGAAGCAGGAATTGAATCTCAACACAGATAATACTGTTATCGAAGAAACTCTTAAAGCTTTTGATGAGATTCATGCGATGGAAGCGGAGATTGTAGTTATTGAAGAACAGCTTGCTACTCGTGAAGATTATGAGTCAAAATCATATCTTCAATTAGTTGAAGATATGATCTCTCTAGGAGATATAATTAAGAATCATGATGTAGGGGCACTTCAAGGAAATGTTGAGAAAGTCCTTAAAGGGCTTGGCTTTGAGGATCGAGACTTCAAAAGAAAAGTTGGAGAATTTAGTGGCGGTTGGCAAATCAGGATAGAATTAGCAAAATTATTATTGAGACATCCTGACTATATCTTATTGGATGAGCCGACCAATCATCTGGACATCGAAGCAATTATTTGGCTTGAAAACTATCTGCAATCTTATCCCGGTGCAGTTTTGCTTATATCACATGACCAGAGATTTTTGGACAATGTTACAAAGAGGACTATCGAAATCGAAAATGCAAAAATATATGACTATGCTGCTCCATATAGCAGATTTGTGGAACTCAGGAAAGATAGAAGGGAAAAACTTTTATCGGCTTATACAAATCAACAAGCAGTAATAAAGCAAAAAGAAAAAACTATCGCCAGATTTATGGCGAAAGCCACCAAAACAAAACTTGCCCAATCCATGCAAAAACAATTGGATAAAATGGATAAAATAGAATTGGAAGAGTTTGACACAAAAGCTATGAAATTGCATTTTCCGCCGGCTGAAAGATCGGGTTTGGTCGTGGTAAAAGCTGATAAATTAACAAAACATTTTGGAGAAGTACAAGTCTTAAATGAAATTGATCTGTTGCTGGAAAGAGGAGAAAAGATTTCATTTGTTGGTCAAAATGGTCAAGGAAAAACAACTTTAGCAAAAATCATAATCAACAAACTCGATTATGATAGTGGTGAATTAAAACTCGGACACAATGTAAAAATTGGCTATTACGCCCAGAACCAATCTGATTTATTAGATACAAACATTACCGTTTTAGAAACAATGGAAAACAATTCTTCTGTAGAAACTCGAACAAAAATCAGAAAAATACTAGGAGCATTCCTATTTAGTGGCGAAGATGTTGATAAAAAAGTAGTAGTATTGAGTGGAGGAGAGAAAGCTAGACTTGCCTTGGCGGTTATGCTATTGAGACCATTTAATTTTTTAGTGCTGGATGAACCTACTAATCATTTGGATATTCTCTCAAAACATGTGTTAAAAGAGGCTCTTCTAGATTATGATGGATCGATGATTATAGTCTCTCACGACAGGGAATTCTTATCCGGATTGACTGATAAAACAATTGAATTCAGAGATCATAAATTAAAAACTTTCCTCGGTGATATAAATTATTTTCTAGAGAAAAGAAAAATTGATGATATCAGAAATATTGAATTCAAATCGAAAGTTGAAAAAACACAAACGAAGAAAATCGAAAACAAATTATCCTATGAAGAACGCAAGACTATCCAGAGAGAATTGACTAGAATCGAGAGGAAAATAGAAAAAATAGAGAAAGATATAGCCGATCTTGAAAAAGAGATGCTAAACCCTAATTTTCATTCTTCATCTGTTGCCAATGAAAAATTTAAAATTCACGGTGAACTCAAAGCAGAACTTGAGTCTGAAATGATTAAGTGGGAAGAAGTACAAGAACAAGTTGAAAATTTTAATTAAAAACTAGTATTCTACAATATTATATTGTATATTTGCGTTATAAGTTTGATTTTTAATTTCTCAATTTGAAATAATTTGACATATGGCAAGAGCAATCTTTGAATACACTAAAACAATACTGGAAAAAGTAAGTTTTGATAAAAATATATTTAAAAGAGAACTATCAAAAGCCAACAGATTATTACTTCCCCACGAAAGAAAAGAATTATTCATTTGGTTTAAAGCGTTTACAAAATCAAAGCCTGAACTTATGGACTTAGAGTTTATATTAGCTTAAAATTGCATTTTGGTAGTTATTGAACTTCTCACTCCAAAATATTTTTCTAAGAACGGAGATAAATGGGAATAACCACAGATAAAACCTGAGGGGAGCGATTAGTAATTAGTGGTTTTCGTCCTTTTATTTCATTATAATTTTAATTAGAATTTGTAATTACAAATGTTTATTTGTATTATTGCATCAAATAACATATTTTATAACGACAATAATTCTTTCTATGAAAATAAAAGAAAACAGTAGCCCATTGGATTTAAAACCAAAATGCAAAATTGTAAATATCGGAATACCACAAGATGTTGCATTAAAAAAAATACAAGATAATCTAATAAAGGGAAATGATATAGCGGTCGGATTTATGGATACTGAAGACAATCATATAGAATTGAAAGTTCCGGCAAATCAACGCCATTTTTGGTCACCTAAGATGCATATTTGGATTGAAGAAGAAGATGGGGAAACTTCTTTATCTTGTGTCGTTGGTCCAAATAAAGGAATTTGGAATATTTTTATACTTTTTTATATCATAGCAATAGCTCTAACTATCATTGGTATCATTTTGGGTTTTTATCAAAAACACAATCATGAAACACCATATTATTTTTGGGCGGTTCCCATCGGTTTATTCGTCTTATTTGGTATAAATACAGCTGCCAGGATCGGTCAATATTGGGGAAAGACACAAGTTAGCCAGTTAAAAAGCTTTTTATCTATGTGTATTGATCAAAAAATATAATCAATAATAGAATTTTTCTTACTTTTACATTTTAATAACTAAATTAATTAAAATGTCATATAATTATACTGTTAAAGAAAGATTCTTGAGATATGTGCAAATAGATACACAATCAGACCCTGAATCAACATCTACTCCTTCTACTGAAAAACAAAAAAACTTAGGTAGATTATTAGTAGAAGAATTGCATGAAATAGGAATAGACAATGCTCATATGGATGAGTTTGGTTATGTTTATGCATCAATTCCTTCAAATACCAACAAAAAAGCTGTACACAAAATGTTTTTTGCAGCTCATATGGATACTGCCCCTGACGCAAGTGGCACGGATGTAAAACCAATAGTTCACAAAAACTACCAAGGACAAGACATAGTTCTTCCGGACGACAACGATGTAGTCATTAAGGATTCTGAATTCCCAATGCTAAAAGATAAAATAGGTCAAGATATCATTACTGCAAGTGGGAAAACCCTGCTAGGCGCTGATGATAAATCCGGAGTAGCGGCAATAATGGATGCTGCTAATTATTTTATCCAACATCCGGAAGTTAAACACGGTGATATTACATTTTTGTTTACTCCTGACGAAGAAGTTGGAAGAGGAACGGAAAAAATTGATCTTGAAAAATTAAATGCAGACTTCGGTTATACATTAGATAGTGGTGAAATCGGGCACTTTGAGTATGAAAACTTTTCAGCAGATTCAGTTACGATTGATATTAAAGGGGTAAGTGCACATCCTGGATATGCTAAGGATAAAATGGAAAATGCCTTGAAAATAGCAGCTGAAATCGTAGCCAGGTTACCCAAATACCACCTAACTCCTGAAGTAACAACAGGGTCTCAAGGATTTATTCATCCGGTTAAAATCGAAGGGGCATTAGAAGAAGCATCTATTGTTTTTATAATACGAGATTTCGAATCAGAAAACCTTTTGAAACACGAAGATTTGCTTAAATCTATTATGAATGATGTGATGGCTGATTATCCTAACTCAAAAGCAGAGTTTACAGCAAAAAAACAATATAGAAACATGAAGGATCATCTGGTAAAACACCCTCAAATCATTGATTTCGCTGTTGAAGCTATCAAGAAAGCAGGAATTAAACCTCATGTGGGAAAAATAAGAGGAGGTACTGATGGAGCAATGCTTTCTGAAATGGGTATGCCTACTCCAAATATATTTTCAGGTCAATATGGGATACATTCAAAAAAGGAATGGACAACGGTACAAGAATTACAAAAAGCCGTAGATGTATTAATCAATATCGTTAAAATAGCTGAAAGTAAAGGGGAATAATATCTTGTAACTCTTATATAATAAAAAAGCTGACTTGAAATTTCAAGTCAGCTTTTTTCTACCAAACTCTTATTATCTTTATTTTACAAATCCATATCCAGCTCTTTTCCAACTGATAATTCCATGTGTCAACTCATACCCTTCTTTGTATTTCAATTGATTGAATTTTCTTTTTGCTTGACCGGTTCTATTTCCTGATCTACAATAGTATATAAATGGTTTATTTTTATAAGCTTCCATTTTACTATAAAAGTCTTTTTTATAAAAATCAATATTTATTGCACCTTTTATATGTCC
>JALVAD010000451.1 GCA_027011385.1 Saprospiraceae bacterium
CAATCAAACTCTTAATGTTATCATCAGGATTTCTATACATTTTTAAGATAGATCTGGTATATCTCCCGTTGATTCCCCAATGTCTATTGAAGAAAAATTTCGCCCCAATCAGAAAACCAATATCATTTTTAAGGAAATTATCTTCTCCAATATCAGGTTCACCCAAGCCATTTTTTACACCAAAAAGCCTACCAAAGGATAGGCCTGCAATACCTTGTATCTTATAAAAATTTTCATCCTTGATGTACCAATCCTGATATGAAGCATATACCGGTAATTCTATATAGTTTAAAGTCAAACTCCTAACGGGTTCAGACTCTATATATCGCGATCTGCTTCCTCTTTGGCTAAATAGGAAGTCCACATTGACTAACCAGTTGTTTTCAAGGTCATAACTTATACCCATTCCGGTATTAAATCCGAGTTTGTGATAACCGGCAAGTTGATCTCCATCAATTTGAGCAGCATTAAAGCCGATTAACAATCCGCCGCTAAATTTTTGAGAATATGATATTTGATTAAAACCAACAAACAATAATATAAGCAGAATATATTTGAATCTAAGCATAAAATGGTTTTTTATTACAGCACAAATATACTCAATACATTTAGCTTTTTAGGAGTTTTGACAAATTTATTGAAATATGATGGTCTTTGTGTAAATATTGATTTGGACAATGTGTTTTCTTTCAAGCGCATTTTATTTTTTTTCATTGCGGATTGGGTTCTACTGTAGGAGTTAGAGGCAAGTATGGGAAAAGCGAAATAATGAATTGCACCCTTCCTTTCAAAACCAATCCTTTTTATTGCAATTTATTAAAGAACTTTAGCGTTTTACAATAAAAGTATTTTTATGCAAAAATTAAAAACCCTTTTAATAGTTTCATTGATATTTATTGGTCTAGAGTCTTGCAAACATAGCAAAGCTAGTAAAAGTATTATTATTTCCAATTCGGATATAACTAATGGTGGTTTTGATAACACAAAAATGTTTCCAGGTGCATATAATATTGCTAAGTATATACCTTTACTTAAAAATAAGAATGTCGCTCTTGTGGTAAACCAAAGCAGTATGATAGATGAAGTTCATATAACCGATACATTATTGAACTTGGATGTGAAATTAGTAAAGATTTTTGCTCCTGAACACGGTTTTAGAGGGAAAGCAGATGCGGGGGAACATTTGGATAATTCGACTGACAGCAAAACCGGATTACCAATAGTTTCGCTTTATGGCAAAAAGAGAGCACCGGATGATGAGGATTTGAAGGGAGTAGATGTTATTGTTTTTGATATTCAAGATGTAGGAGTAAGATTTTATACATATATCTCTACCATGGCATACATCATGGATGCAGCAAAGGACAATGGGATTCCTGTTATCATACTTGACAGACCTAATCCGAATGGGCATTATATAGATGGTCCTGTGCTTGAGGAAAAATTTAAATCATTTGTGGGAATGTTTCCAATACCTGTAGTTTATGGAATGACAATCGGAGAATTAGCTACGATGATAGATGGAGAGGGATGGTTGAAAGATAGTAAAAAATGCGATTTAACTATAATTAAGTGCACTAATTATACGCATCTTAGTCATTACCACCTACCAATAGCACCATCACCAAATCTTCCTGATTTTTTATCGGTTAGTTTGTATCCTTCATTATGCTTTTTTGAAGGGACTACGGTTAGTGTAGGTAGGGGCACTGATAAACCTTTTAAGCAATTGGGGCATCCTTTATTGAAAGATGATTTTGATTATTTTTTTATCCCAAAGCCAAATTTAGGGGCAAAGAATCCAAAATACAATGGGCAAAAGTGTTATGGCATAGATTTGAGTAAAATCAAAGCTAAAAATTTTAGAGTAAAAGGAAATATTGATTTATCTTGGTTGATAGATTTTTATAATAAGTTAAAGGGTAACGGTAAGTTTTTCTTGGATAATAATTGGATAGATAAATTGGCGGGGACAGATAGATTAAGGAAAATGATATTGCAAGGTAAATCAAATGAAGAAATTCACCAGAAATGGGAGGGTGATTTAAAACTATTTAACGAAAAACGAAAAAAGTATTTACTATATCCTGATTTTTAATGTGACGTTTAGAAGTAAATCCATAATTTATATGCCTATATGTCGTTTGTATGAAAAAAAAATATAATATTTGCAAAATAAATGAATACCAAGAAAGATGAGTACAAATAAAAAATCCAGAAAAATAATTACAACTACAGGTTCTCAAAAAGCAGCAACGACAGGAAAATCCTCCTTAGGTTCTCGCAAGGAATATGAAGTTAAAGAGATGTTGTTTAAACAAAAGAATTTTTACTATATATTCGGGGGGCTTATTGTTATGGCAATAGGGTTTGTCTTGATGTCAGGAGGACAAGCTAATCCATCGCCAGATGTTTTTGATGCTGACTCCTTGTATAGTTTTCGTAGGGTATTTTTAGCTCCTTTAGTTATTCTCATTGGTTTAGGGCTAAATATTTATGCTATATTTAAAAAATAATATTTGATGAGTGAAATTTTAAAGTCTATCGTCCTTGGGATAATTCAAGGACTAAGTGAGTTTTTGCCTGTTAGTAGTAGTGGTCATTTGGAATTAGCAAAAGAATTTCTGGGCACACATTTTGTTGGAGGTGAGAGTCTGACTATGACGGTAGTCCTTCATATAGCTACAGCTTTGAGTACCGTATTTGTTTTCAGAAAAGAAATAATGGATCTGCTTAAAGGAGTTTTTACCAAAGGTTGGAACGATGATAAATCTTTTGCTTTGAAGATTGTGATTTCAATGATTCCTGCGGGTCTTATCGGTGTTTTTCTTGAAAGCCAATTGGAGCAACTGTTCGAAGGTAAAGTCCTATTTGTTGCATTTATGTTAGTAATTACGGGAGTGCTATTATTGATTTCTGATTTTGCAAAGGACAAAAATCGCAATGTAGATTATAAAGATTCATTTATAATTGGTATTGCTCAGGCGATTGCTCTAATTCCGGGAATATCAAGATCCGGTTCTACTATATCGACAGCTGTATTATTGGGAATCAAAAAAGAGCGGGCAGCTTTTTTCTCATTTTTAATGGTAGTACCATTGATTTTTGGTAAAATGTTTAAAGATATTTTAGATGGTGCATATGTCAATAGCAGTATTTCTTCAATGTCCCTTATCTTTGGTTTTTTAGCTGCATTTATTACCGGAGTATTTGCTTGTACCTGGATGATAAAATTGGTGAAGAATAGCAAATTGAGATATTTTGCTTATTATTGTTTTGCTGTTTCAGCTTTGGTATTTGCTTTATTACTATTCTGATGTTACTTACAGATATAAACGATATAAGAGAGGCTGATTTCTTAGCCGGTATTACTATTTTAGTTGATAAACCACTGGAATGGACCTCATTTGATGTGGTGAATAAGATACGTTATGCTTTGAAAAGGAAACTAGGAGTAAAAAAGATAAAAGTAGGACATGCCGGTACATTGGATCCTTTGGCTACTGGTCTTTTAATAATTGCCATTGGGAAGGATACCAAATTAATTAATACTTATCAGGATTTAGATAAAAATTATACAGGAAAGATAAAGTTAGGGGCCACCACCCCGAGCTTTGATGCGGAGTTTGCCCCAGATAAGTTTTATCCCACTGATCATATTACTCCTGAATTAATAGAAGCTACAAGAAAATCCTTTTTGGGATATATCGAACAAATTCCTCCAAAATATTCTGCTGTTAAAGTCAATGGTGAAACAGCCTATAGATTAGCCCGAAAAGGTGTAGATTTCGTTATTAAAAAAAGGACGGTGAAGATTCATAGTTTTGATATCGAATTTAAGTATGAGGATGTATTGGCTTTTGATATTAAATGTCAAAAGGGAACTTATATCAGAACAATAGCCGATGATTTTGGCAAAGCTCTTAATAGTGGTGCATATCTATTGTCTCTTAAAAGAATAGCTATTGGTGATTATAATATCTCTAAATCACTAAATCTGGAAGAATTGATATCTGCACTAAATAATTAAAATTTTTAATATAAATATCTTTTTTTTGAAAATAAAAATGTATATTTGAGCAAATAATGGGTGGTTACTATGCTAAAATCTTTTATTAGTTATCTGACACACGAAAAAAGGTACTCTCCGCATACCATTATTTCTTATTCAGGCGATATAAAACAATTTATAGATTATATAGAAGAGAAATATTCTATATACCAAATTGACGAGGTCAATCACTATATTATTAGATCTTGGCTTGTGCATATGATGCAAAACAAAATAAGTGCCAAGTCCATTAATAGAAAGTTTTCCTCTTTGCGAACATATTTTTTATTTATGGTACGGGAAGGGAAAATAAGTGCCAATCCAACTAAAAAGGTAATTCCTCCAAAAATCGGTAAGCGTTTACCCTCAATTATCCAAAAAAATGAAATAGAAAGATTACTTGATGATTTAGTCTTTGCTGAGAATTTTTCAGGCTATCGAGATAAAATCATTATTACAATATTGTACAATACCGGAATAAGAAAGGCTGAATTAATCAATTTATCAGATGAAGATATAGACTTTTATACCAAAACGGTAAAAGTGCTGGGGAAAGGGAATAAAGAAAGGATAATACCGATGACAGAAGATATGGTTCAGGAATTGAAAATGTATTTATTTATAAGAAATAAGGAATTTGAAAAACAAGATTTTAAATATACTGTTGTAACAGATAAAGGAAACAAGATGTATCCGAAGTTTGTGTATAATATTGTCAAAAAATACTTGTCTTTGGTAAGTTCGTCCGAAAAGCGCGGGCCACATATTCTAAGGCATAGTATAGCCACACATCTGGCAGATGCGGATGTAGATTTGAATGCGATAAAAACGATGTTGGGCCATTCTAATTTGAGTGCGACACAGATATATACTCATAATTCAGTAGAAAAACTGAAGAAAGCATATTTGAGGGCGCATCCTAAAGCAAAAAAAAAATTTTTAACACGAAAAATATAATTATGAATTTAACAATTGATAGTATCCATTTTAAAGCTGATTCAAAATTGTTGGAATATATTGAAAAGAAAGCCGGCAAAATAAGTAAGTATTATGACAAAGTGATAGACTTAGATGTTAAGCTGAAATTGGAAAGCAATGGACAGGTTAGAGATAAGATAGTTGAATTTATTTTAAAAGTTCCGGGTGAAAAATTGTATATCAGTTCTGTTGAAAAAACATTCGAGGCAGCTGTTGATACCGGTTTAGACTCATTAAAAAGACAATTGAAAAGATATAAAGAGAAGCAAAGAGGAAGGTAGAATTTTATAGGTTAAGCGTAGTGGTCCGGATAGGATATTTAGAGATATAGGATTTGTTCAGTGTTCCGAGTTTCAAGTTCCAAGCTGAAGCGAAGCGGAAATCCCGCAAAGTGAAACGTACTGCGGGATTACGTGTTTCGTGTTTTTCAGTATGATAATGCGAAAACTTAGGACTCGAAAGCACGATTGCAAGGAGTGATTTTGAAGCCGGCTTGTAATAGAAGGTTTATAAGTTCTAAGTTTTGAGTTATAGCGCGACCTACTTACCGATAAGCGAAGCGTACCGAGGGATACCAATTTATATTCCCCCCTTATTTGCAGCATTTGACAAATCAAAAGCATCTATTATATGTTAAAATCAATTATATACTGATATATAACTTAGTCAGTAGTAAATAATGTGAATTTTAATACGTTAAAGTTTAGAGAATTATACATTAATTTATTTGTTTTTTGAAATAACTTATCGTATATTTGTTTTGTAATTAAGGGGGATATTAAAATGGTAGCAACAAGCAACAAGCAACAAGCAACAAGCAACAAGCAACAAGCAACAAGCAACAAGCAACAAGCATGCCTATGTTAAATATTTTATGGATGCTTTATCCAATATATTGCTACGAATAAACTATACATTTCCCAAACCGATATATTTATACCAAGGATTAAACAATATTCTAAAAGTAGAAAAGGCGGATCTGTGCATACAGAAGATTAGACGTATGCAGGTTGATCCGCCGTTTTTAATAAACATACAATGCAAGATTTTTTGTATAGCTCTACAAGTATAGATAAGCTACTGTACAAATTCATTCTGAATTAAAAGAAAAAATATTTACTTAAAAAATAAAAAACATAATTATGAAAAAAATATATTTATTAATGAGCATAATATTAGCAATTTCAGGGATAATGTCGGCTCAAACTCTTATAGTAGAAGATGAAGACATGACAATAGATTCACCAGCAGAATATGAAGAAATAGTGATATACAATGCTACCCTGACAATCCGAAATACAACTGTTTCTATAGGATACAGGATAAGAGTTGTTCAAACAGGAAAACTAATTGTCGATAATAGTACCTTAACAAAAGTTGACGGTCGTGAAACGTGGACAGGAATTGATATGGAGGGGGATTTTTATAATACAATACCTGATTTTCGTAGAAGTGAAGTAGAAATTAAAAATGGAAGTACAATTGAATATGCTTTATTGGGTGTAGATTTGAATTGGGATGGCAAATTGACAGTTTCTGGAGATGAGACAACATTTAGATATAATAGATATGGCATTCACTTGAGATTATCAGCTGATTCTAATGTTGAAATCAGTATTAAAGATGCTACATTTAGTGAAAATGATATTGGGATAGAAATGCATAGACAAAATGAATCAATAGAAATTGATAATTGTAAATTTTTGAATAATTCTGAGATAGATATATATTTCAATAAAGATATACCTGAAAG